>JBBDRM010000173.1:26617-68409 GCA_040905475.1 Actinomycetota bacterium | reverse complement strand
CCCATGATGACGCCGACCTGGAGCGGCTCGTCGCGTGCCGTCGCGACCGCGCTGACCCGCACGCCGGCGCCGAGCGCTCCGAGCACACCGAACGTGCCCGCGATCAAGCTGAGAACGGCCGGCAGCCGAGCGGGGAACGTGCGGTACACGGTCCCCGCCGCCTGGTCTGCCCTCACCCGTTCCCGGCCCGCGAGCCCTGGACCCGCTGTCGTTACGTCGGCCACGGAAACCTCCCTCTTCGGAGTTCCGCCTCGTGCCGCCCAAACCCTGCCGATCGAGACTGATTTCGCCGCTTCGGCCTCGCTGCACAGGGTTTCTACCATTCATCCCTTTGCCGAATCCAGGCAAGGTCGCTGCTCGGCTCGCTCGGGGACGCTGGAGGCCGTATCAACCCTTGGAGCGGCGAAGCTTGTCGAGCCGGGCTTCCGCGCGATCTGCTTCGCGCCGGGCCCCGGTCGCCTCCCTGCGCGCAGCCGTGGCCTCGGACTTCGCGTCGGCCGCCGTGCGAGCGGCCGCATCCGCTCGCTTGCGGACCTGCACGGCTTCGTCGTCGGCTCGCCGCATCGCTTTCTCGAGCCGTTCTGCCTCGGCTTCCGCTCGTTCGGCCTCGCGTGTTGCGCGAACGGACGCGCGCTCCGATTCGAGGACCTGCTTCGAGGTTGGACCGGCCGACGGTTTGGCCTTCGGCGCGGGGCGTGACGGCTTCGACGAAGCTTTCACCCGCGGAGACGGCGAAGCCGGTGCGGTCAGGTCCCCGAAGCCGGTGCGCCGCATCTCCTGAGAGATCAGGCCCCGGCGCAAGAGCGTGCGGCCGGTAGTGTCGGCGGCCGCCGCGTACAGCGTGTCGGAGATCCGGTCGAGGGTTCCACGACCCGAGCCCAGGCCGCTCTCTTTCAGGAGCCATTCCGCCGCCTTCATCAGCTCTCCGACGGCTTCGCGCTCGGCGAGCGTCGCTTCCCAGAGGTCGCCGGCGGACGCCCCTTGCAGGAGCTCCTGCTGCGCCCGCCGGAGCTGGTCGCTCGCCGCGATCAGCACCTCGATCTGCTTGGGGTACCGGCGCGCCAGCTGGTTGACGGCCCACGCCGGCGCCGTCGGCTTTCGGAGCGCCTTGACGCGCGCGGACTCCGCGGCGTCCCCGGCGGTCTTCAGTCGTGCGGCCAGCGCGTCCCGCGCCGGCGTGAATTGGTCGAGCGGGAGCGCGTAGAGGCGATCGACTTCCTGCTCTTCCATCGACGCGATGATAAGCCGCGATCCCGCCGATGCCCCTGGAGCGCTACCGCGCGGCTCGCTCCCGAACGTCGTCGAGCCCGAGGCTGTCGAGGATCGCCAAGACCGAGCGAGACCGGTTCATCGCATAGAAATGGATGCCCGGCACGCCGAACTCGAGCAGCCCCTGGACCTGAACGGTCGCGTAGTCGATACCCATCCGAACGGCCGCTTCCTCATCACCGGTCACCTGCTCGAGCAGCCTGCCGAGCCTTTGGGGGATCTTGGAGCCGCAGAACTGGGTGAACCGGATGGTCTGCTCGGCGGACAGGACCGGGAAGACGCCCGGCACGATGGGAACCGTGACGCCGATCGCTCGGGCCCGTTCGACGTAGCGATAGAAGTCCTCGTTGTCGTAGAAGAGTTGCGTGATGACGACGTCGGCCCCGGCGTCGACCTTCTCCTTCAAGTAGCGAAGGTCCGACTCGGCGCTCTCCGCCTGCGGATGGGTCTCCGGGAAGCCGGCGACGGCGATCGAGAACCAACCGTGTGCACGCGCTTCCCGGACGAGATCGACGCTGTACTGGAACCCGTCCGGATGCGGCGTCCATTCGTCCGCGCCTCGCGGGGGGTCGCCCCGCAACGCGATGATGTTCTCGATCCGCCTCCGCTTGAGATCGGAAAGGACGGCGCGGATCTCGTCCTTCGACTGGCCGGTGACGGTCAGGTGGCACATGACGTTGAGACCGCGCTCTCGGTGGATCCCTTCCACCATCTCGACCGTCGTGTCGCGCGTCCCTCCGCCGGCCCCGTAGGTCACCGAGCAGAACGACGGGTCGAGCCGGGCGAGGACGGCGGTCTCCTCCATCAGCTTCCGGACGCCCTCGGCGGTCTTGGGCGGGAAGAACTCGAGGGAGAGCTTCAGGCCGGGCTGGGCGTAGATGTCTCGGAGCCTCATCGAGCCAACAGGGTACCGTGCTGCGCCCGAAAAGCGCGGCGCTTTTGCCCGAAGTCCCTAGTAAACGTGATCGGTCGGGACCCCCTTCGCGCGGGTGGCTGACATGGCTGACATGTCAGCCACCGTTCAGTGCCTCCGCGCCCGGCCCCCGCGATCCGCCGCGACTAGCTTTCCTCGATCTCGACCGACTCCAGGACCACCGGCTCCTTCGGACGGTCGCTCGACGTGGGGACGTGCGCGATCTTCTGCACGATCTCGAAGCCCGACACGACCTTGCCGAAGATCGTGTGCTTGCCGGTCAAGTGGGGCGTAGCCACCTCGGTGATGAAGAACTGAGAGCCGTTGGTGTTCGGTCCCGCGTTCGCCATCGCGAGCAACCCCGGCTTGTCGAACGAAGGGCCGCCCTTGGTCTCGTCCTCGAACTTGTAGCCCGGGCCGCCCGTTCCGGTGCCGAGCGGGTCACCGCCTTGGATCATGAAGTTCGGGATCACGCGATGAAATACGGTTCCGTTGTAGAGGGAGTCGTAGCGCTTCTCACCCGAGCGCGGATCCGTCCACTCCTTCTTCCCCGTCGCGAGCCCGACGAAGTTGTCGACGGTCTTCGGCGCATGCTCCGGCGTGAGCAGCACGCGGATCTCGCCGAGGGAAGTCTTGAACGTCGCGAACTTCTGCACGAGGAACCCCCTTGTCGGTCGAAGGTGAGCTACGAGCCGTCCCACGGACGGATCGTGATGATCTCGTAGGTGAAGCTTCCGCCGGGCGCCTCGTACGTCACCTTGTCGCCGGGACGCTTGCCTACCAGTACCGCGCCGAGCGGCGACTTCGGCGTGATCGTGCGCGCCCCTTTCGCACGCTCCTCGGGCGAGGCGGCGACGAGATAGGTGTCTTCGTCGTCCGCGTCCCCGTCGGTCGGCCGCACCGTTACGAGCACGCCGGGTTGTACCTCTTTCCCATCCTGGTGCGCCTCGGTAACCACGGCCGTCTTGATCATCCATCCGATCTTGCGGATACGGGCCTCCATCAGGCCCTGCTCTTCCTTGGTCGCGTGATACTCGGCGTTCTCGCTGAGGTCGCCCAGCTCGCGGGCGCGGAGCAAACGCGCGGCGACTTCCTTGCGGCCGGTGGTCGTGAGGTGGTCGTACTCCGCTTGCAGTCGCTCGAAGGCGGCCGGCGAAAGGACCGGCGGCTGCTCGTCTCTGGTCGGCACGACGGGCAAGTCTACCCCTCCTCCGGGTAGCATCCGCCGCCGTGGCGATCGAAGTGACGGCCCGCGCCGTCGAGGTATTGAAGCGAGCGTTCGAGCTCGGGCGCATGGACCCGTCGCAGGTGGGCGTCCGGGTCTCGGTCGCCGAAGGCTTGCGCGGCGAGGAGGTGCGGACCGGCTTCGCGGAGCAGGCCGAGCCGGACGAGACCATCGTGGAAGCCGCCGGCATCCGCCTATTCGTCGCAACCCGGCTCGCCGAGCGCGGTGCGGTGATCGACGTCGCCGCCGAGCACGATCAGATCACGGTTCACTGAATCCGGACATCTTGCGATCTGACCAGGACAACTAGTACAGATGCCCCTGGACGGCGGTGTATCGAACGCGTTGAGTAATCGTTGAATTCGCACTAGGTCCTATCGGAGAACCTCGTTCGCGCGCCTGAGGGGTGGCGACGAGTCCGAGGGGCAACGTCGCCCCAGGAGGATTTCATCATGGCGAAGGCTGCCAAGGTTCTTTGCGATCGTTGTGAGTCGAGGATCACCGTCGGCGTCTCGTTCTGCGACCGGTGCGGCGGCCCGACGCAGTGGGCGTCCCACCAGGAACGTGTCGGCTGGGAGTTGACCCAGTGGCAGGCCGCTGACCGGACACATGCCCCCGGTTCCCCTTCGAAGGGCAACGGATCGGCGCGGCGCTGGATCCCCCGGCCGTTCGGACGCAAGGAGAGCGCTCAGCCGAAGCTGACCTTGGTCCCACCCAAGTCGCAGCAGCGCGTTGAAGTCTCCGCTCCCACGCCGGCGGCGGAGCCCGACCCGGTACCTGCCGTGGCCGCGGTGCCCGAACCGCCCACGCGCAAGCCTGATCCCAAGCCCACGGCCGTCCGTGCCGCGGTGAAGCCGTTCCCCTGGGTACAACCGACCAAGGCCGCCCCGAAGATCGAGCCCCGGATCGAGCCCCGGATCGAAAAGGGTCCGCGCGACGCGGAACCGCTTCGCGATACGCCGGCGACCGTGATGGCGATGCGTCTGTTGAACGCCCGCGTTGCCGAGCTCGACGCGAAGGTTCAGCGGCTCGAGCGAGCGCTCGAGGGCGAAGACGCGATCAGCCTTCCGTAACCCTCATCGAAGCGCGATCCCGAGGAACTCCTCGAGCTGAGGGATCGTCTCGTCGGCCGCGTGGTGCCGGATGCCGAGCATCCCCACGGCGCTCGCTCCTTCCGCGTTGACCTCGAAGTCGTCGGCGAAGACGCAATCGGCCGGCTCCGCTCCGATCCGCTCGCAGGCCAGCAGATAGATCTCCGCTTGCGGTTTGCGCAGCCCGACCTCGCCCGACACCACGACGATGTCGAACAGCTCGTCGAACATCGGACGGTCGTACCCGCCCTCGCCGTAGTTGCCCCCCCACGAGTTCGAGATCAGCCCCGTCGGGACCCCCTGGGCTCGCGCACGGCGGACCGCTCCGATCATTGCCTCGTCGGGCCCCACGCGAGAGAAGAGCCGCACTTTCAGGCCGTCGGGCACGATCGAAGAGCCGAGCCGTTCGTTGAACAGCGCCGCAAGCCGCACGTCGAACTCGACCTGATCGATCGCGCCGGTCTCGACCAAGGTGAACGGGTCGTCCTTCGTGCGTGCCACGTCGCGCATGACGGCCCAGAGGGCCTTCGGGTCGAGGCCCTCGTCCTGAGCGAACCCTTCGAAGGATGCACGGACCGGCGTGGTCAGCACGCCACCGAAGTCGAGGAGCAGCGTCTTAGCCAGAGCGGATGACCTCCAGAGCGCGGGCGCCGATGGCGAGCACTCCCTCGGCCAGCAGCGCGAAGAACGGGTCGTCGGTGGTCCCGCGCAGATGCCGCGCGTACGACCCTTCCAACAGGATGCCGAGCTTCCAGATCGCCAGCGCCGTGTAGAAGCGGATGTCGGTCATCGACCTGCCGGACCGCGACTCGTAGCGGTCCACGAGATCGGCGCGCGTTGCCCAGCCCGGCTTGCCGAACACGTCGTTGAGCGCGCCGTGCAGCGGGTCGGGTGGATCGGACGGCTCACGCCAGAAGGAAAGCATCCAGCCGATGTCGGCGAGCGGATCGCCGATCGTCGCCATCTCCCAGTCTAAGATCGCCACCAGCCTCGCCGGTGCCGCGGGCGCGTACATCGTGTTGTCGAGCTTGTAGTCCCCCTGCACGATCGTGGGTGACTGCTCGGGGGGCTGATGTTTCTCGAGCCAGGCGGCGATGCTCTCATAGTCGGGCAGCGGGCGGGTGAACTTCGTTGCGCCGTCGAGCTGCTTGCGCCAACGGACGAGCTGGCGTTCGATGTATCCGGTGGGCCTCCCCCATCCCTCGAGCCCGACCGCGCGATGGTCGACCGCGTGCAACTCCGCGGCCGCGTCGATCAGCTCCTCACCGATGCGCCTCCGCTCGGCCGGCGCGTCGAGCCACACGGGGACGCGATCGCGGATCACGGTGCCGTCCACCTTCTCCATCAGGTAGAAGGGCGCGCCGATCACGTCGTCTTCTTCACAGAACAGGACCGTCGCAGGAGCGCGAACGCCCGTCCCTTCCAGCGCCTTCAGCACGGTGTATTCGCGCTTCACGTCGTGCGCGGTGGGAAGGTACGGCGGCCGCGGCGGGCGTCGAAGGACCCAGTCGTCGGCGCCGCGGCGGATGAAGAAGGTCTCGTTGGAGTGTCCGGCCTGGTGCCGCTCGACCTCGAGCCCGCCGGTGCCGGGCAGCACCTGCGCGAGGTAGCGCTCCAGCGACGCGGGGTCGACGAGGGGCTGGAGCTCGTCCTCGGAGATCGCGTCGTGCCGGCTCATGGGTCAGGGATTGAATCATCCGCCCCCGTGACGGGCCAACCGCGCGCCGCTGACGTAGCATCGTGCCGTGCCCTTCCCGACGCGTCTCCTGACCGAGGGCGAGGAGGTCATCCTCGACCTCCGTCCTCACTGGATCGCGCTCCTCAAGCCGGTCCTGTGGACGATCGCCATCGCCGTCGTGGCCGGAATCGTCTGGGTGAAGGCGGGCGGCGACGTTCAGGACGAGATCCGGATCGCCATCGTCGCGCTCGCGCTCATCTTGTGGATCCCGCTCGCGTTCGTCCCCGCGGTCCGGTGGCGGTTCACGCTGTTCGTGCTCACGAACGAGCGGGTGATCACGCGGTCCGGCGTCATCGCGAAGCGCTCGAAGGAGATCCCACTCGAGACGATCAACGACGTGACCTTCGGTCAGCGCATCATCGAGCGAGTGCTCGGCGCGGGCGATCTGATCGTCGAGTCCGCCGGCGAGTCGGGTCAGAACCGCTTCACCGACATCCGCCACCCCGAAGCCGTCCAGCTCGAGATCTACCGGGCGGCGGAAGCGCGCAAGGGTCTCGGGAAGCCGGGCGGACCTTCGCTCGGCGACGAGCTGTCGAAGCTCGCGGACCTGCGCGACCGCGGCGTGCTGACGGAAGAGGAGTTCCAGGAGCGCAAGCGCAAGCTCCTCAGCACCTGAGCGGCTTCCTGCATCCAGCTCGCAGGTGCATCATGACGCCGGTACACTTGTTCGCGTGAAGACCAAGGCGCCGCGCCCGGACCACGATCACGCGCTCCGCGAGCTGGACGAGCTCATCCGCTCGCACGGATTGCGCCGGACGCCGCAACGCCAAGCCACGCTCGAGGCCGTCGCCGCCGCGAAGGGGCACGCGACCGCCGAGGAGATCGTCGCGCGCGTTCGCCGCAAGCTTCCGGCCGTGAGCCCCTCGACCGTGTACCGCACGCTCGCTTCGCTCGAGCAAGTCGGGATCCTCTGTCACGCGCACCTCGGGCACACCGCGAGCGTCTACCACGTCGGGACGGCCGGACTGCATCAGCATCTGGTCTGCGAGCGCTGCGGCGCGATGCAGGAGGTCGGTGAGGCCCAGACCCGGCCGTTCGCGAAGGAGCTCGAGCGCCGGTTCGGCTTCCGGGCGAACTTCACCCACTTCGCGGTGCTCGGCGAGTGCAAGTCCTGCGCACGCCGCAAGCGCTGATCGATCACTGTTTCATTCCCGCTAAGTAGCTGGGGAGGCCGATGGGCCAGCGGGACGGGAACCATCGTGGGCATCCGGGATCGTTTCGATTCTTCGTTTCGCGCGCCTGTTGAAGATCACTATTGCGAGAAGTACTGCCACGGGCACGGCTATCTGAGTGGAAGTTTCGATCAAGTGCAGCAGCGAATGATTTCCGAAAGTGACGTCTCCGAGCTGCTGGGGCGACCACAGATTGCTATTCCGGAAAATGGCTACGACGATCGCCGTCAGCGGCAGGGCCAGAAGGAGGGACACTCGCCGGGCCCAGGCCGTGTTGAACCGGAAAGCCACACGAGCGACCAGTAGGACGCCGAGGCAAAACGCCACCCAGGCCTCCCGCGCCGTAATCCAACTTGGCCGAAGTTCCACGTCGTCGGAGACGCCGTAGGCGAAGACTGCGACAAGTGCAGCGGCACCGACCAGATAGGCGATCACGCGAGAACGCCCCAACAGCGCGACGCCGCGTGCCGGCCCGGGCGACCAGGTGAGCGCGAGGGCAGCGAGCAACCCCAGTCCCGCCCATTCCTGCATCTCCCCAGCCCCCAGAGCTCCCAGCACGGCCACCACCCAAGCCGCCGTCACCGACGTGCGCCGCAGCCCCACCAAAGCCAGAAACAGAACCGCAGGCCAGGCCAAAACCACAACACCCAGCACGACGTAGACGCTATTCCAACTGCCGCTGTGTTCGATCACGTTGAGGACCAGGAACCCCCCGGCGAACGAGCCCAGGCCGACGCACATCAGGACGGACGCCAGAACGGAAACGATTGCCAGCGCATCGGACCACTCTCGGCCGAGTCTTTCTGGACGCGCCCGACGAAGCCGGATGAGAAGCGCACCGCGCAGCACGTCAGCCGTGTCACGGATGCCAGGCCAGCGTTGTCCGGGCTTCGCGACCGCGAGCAGCACGCCGATCATTTCCTCTTCGTGGGCGGCCCGATGATCGCGAGGGTAGAGGGCAAGCAGGCGTCGGTAGCGGGTCTCGAGCGAGTTCACCACCCGCCTCCGGCCGGCGCGAAGGCCGTGACCCCCGCCGCGCGGAGCCGACGTGAGGCAGCGTTGGCATGGCGCCGCAGGCGTCCAGCCTCGGCGGCCAGGCGGCCAGCGCCCGTTTCGGTCAGCTTGTAATAGCGGCGCAACCGCGCCTCTACGATCTCCTCATGGTCGACCTCGATCAGCCCCTCCTCGCGCAACCGATCCAGCGCGGTGTACAGCGTGCCGGCCCGCAGGTGGACCCCCCCGTCTGAGATGCGCTCGACGTCGCCAATGATTCCATATCCGTGCTGCGGCTCTGCGGCGAGCGCCGTCAGGATCAGGAAGGTTGGTTCCTGCAGGGCCCGCCCAGTCATGGCGTCACTATATACCGACGGTCTATATATCGCCACCTCCAGCGATCCGAGGCAAAGACTTGTTCGCGCCGGAAGCGCTGGCGGGTCAGCGCTCGTGATCCATGTGGTCGTGGAGCACGCGAGCGAGCTCGGCCGACAGAGCCGCAGACGGTCCGAGCGGCGGCCACAGCGGTTCGATCACCCGTCCGATGGGGAGCAGCGCGATGTCGCCGGCGAGGTCGGCCGTCGCCTCCGCCAGCGCCTCGAGGTCGTCGGGGTAGACGGTCGCGAGCGTGTCGCCGTCGGTGTGGTACTCGGGATAGCCGGACACGGGCCAGGCGAACGGGATCCCCAGCGCCGCGAAGTGATGGACGTCGCTTCGCAGGCGTCCGCCGATCTCGCCGGAACCGACCGGGGCGAAGACCGAGGACAGGATCGGAAGCCCGAGGACACCGTGCGCGGCGAACCGCGCGAGGAACGGCGCCTGCAGCAGCGGCTCCTCGGAGAACACCATCGCGCGCCACTGGAAGACCGGCACGTCGGTTCGAGCGGCGGTGCCGCGGGTCATCCCCTGCACGTCCGACGCCCGCGCGCTCGACGCGTCCAGGTTGATCACCGCCTTGACGTCGTCGATCTGCAACGGTGTGCCGCCGTCTCCGACGGCGAGCCCGGCGGTGAGTGACTCGACCAACCGCTCTGCGCCGATGAGCCCGACTTCCTCCGCGTCCATCAAGCCGACCACGACGCCGATCTCCGGCGGCGCAGCGGCGAGGATCTCCGCGGCCCTCAGGACGGCCGCCGCACCTGACCCGTTGTCGGCGGCAGCCTGGAACCATCCATCCGCATGCGCGAGCAACACGACGTAGTCGTTCACCCCGGCGGGCGGGCGGCGCACCCCGAGTACGTTGCGTCCGAGGGCGGAAACGAACCCGCCCATCGCGCGGAGCCGCACGTCGTGGCCGACGATCGACTCCTCGTCGGTGGCCGCGACGACGGTCGGAAGCAGCCGGCGCGAGCTCTGCGCGAACACGAGGTGGCGGTTGGCGTCGCCTTGCACGACGGCGCCGGCGCCTCCCGCGGCGACGATCGCGTCGAGATCGTCGCCCACCGACACGAAGGGCGCGTTCTTCCACTCGGGACTCGCCGAACGGAAGGGGATGAATCCGCAGTCGCCGGGGCCGACGGCGGCGACCGGCCGCACGCGGCAGGTGATGCCCGAAGCCGGCGTGACCGTCTGAAGGTTGAACGCGCTCTCGACCTTGTAGTCGTAGCCGTCGACGACCCGCTCGAGCATCGGCTGGTGTCCCGGCGTGTAGTCGATCGCGTATCGCGTGAACGCGAAGTCTTGCCGGAGGACGCGGTAGCCGCTCGCGGCCAGCCGGCCGGCGGCGTAGTCGGCGACCGACGCCATGCCCGGCGAGCCCGCGCGCCGGTACTCCGGAGCCGGCGAGCGCTCGACGATGGCGCGGAGGTGATCGAACGCCGAGGGCTCGGCCGCCCGGCCGCCGTCCCAGCCGAGGACGGGCGCCAGGAGGAGCGCCAGCGACAAGACCGCGCGGGACTTCACATCAGAAGGGTTCGCCCGGCCGGGCGGCCGGTCCTGCGAGCACGGTCAGATGTGCGCTTCTGCGCCCCGAAGGCGTCGGGCTCCGCGCGCGCCGTAGACGAGGTAGGTGATCGCGAACAGGCTCGTCGAAACCAACACGATGGACGCGCCCGAGGCGATATCGAGGAACCAGGACAGGTACATGCCGACGAAGCCCGACACCGCTCCGACCAGCACGGAGATCCACAGCATCCGCGAGAAGGAATCGGTGAGCATCCGGGCGATCACCGGCGGCACGACCAGCGCCGCCGCGATCAGCGTCACGCCGAGGATGTTCATGGTGGCAACGATCGCCGCCGCGAGCACGAGCGCAAACAGCGCGTCGATGCGTCCCGTGTTGACCCCCGACGCCTCCGCGACCTCGGGGTCGAACGTCGTGAAGAGCAGCTTGCGATACATCGCGAAGATGATCGCCGCCGCCGTGAGCGTGACCCCGCCGACCACGAGCACGTCGGTGGATGTGACGCCGAGCACGTTGCCGAACAGCGCGGCCTCGAAGTTGCGGTTGAACTTCCGCTGCTGGGAGATGAGCGCGACGCCCACGGCGAAGCTGCCGATCGTGATCACGCCGATCGCCGCGTCGGCCCCGATGATCCTCCGGCGCGCGACGCGGTTGATCATCAGCGCGGAGACGAACCCCCACAGGCCTGCCCCCACGTAGAAGTTGATCTTTGTCACGAAGCTCACGATCGCTCCGCCGAAGATCGCGTGCGACATGCCGTGTCCGATGTAGCTCATCCCCCGCAGGACGACGTACACGCCGATCAACCCGCACAGCGCGCCGGCAAGGACCGACACGAGCATCCCGTTGACGAAGAATTCGAACTCGAACGGCTCAAGCAGGGTGTTCATGGTGCTCCTCTCGCAGCGGGACGACGTCGGCCGGCGCCGGCGTGGTCTCGACGACGATCGGCATCCCGCCGTGGGACAGCACCTCCATCGGCGCGCCGTAGGTCCGCTCGAGCACGTCGGGCGTGATGACCTCCGCCGGCGAACCCATGGCGATGATCTCCTTGTTCAGGCAGACGAGTTCCGGCAGGTGGGCGGCGAGCCCGTTCAGGTCGTGCGTCGTGACCAGGATCGCGAGGCCGTCGTGATGGAGCTCGTGCAGGAGGTGGACGACGTCGTGGCGGGTGCGGACGTCGACGCCGGAGGTAGGCTCGTCGAGCAGGAGCAGCTTCGGCCGCCGGAGCAGCGCCCGCGCGATGAACACGCGCTGCTGCTGCCCGCCGGACAGCTCGCGGATGTGCCGGCCCCCGAGCCCGCCGAGCCCGAGCGTGGAGAGCACCCGGTCCGCCTCGCGCCGCTCCGCGCGCGTTGCCCAAGGTGTCTTGCGCTCGTCGAAACGGGCCATAAGCACGGCCTCGCGGACGGTGACCGGGAAGTACCAGTTCACCGTATCGACCTGCGGAACGTACCCGATCGGGACCACGCCGCCGGGGAACGAGATCCGGCCGGCGACCGGCTTGAGCGCGCCGGTAACTGCGCGCAGCAGGGACGTCTTGCCGGAGCCGCTCGGCCCGACGACGCCGAGGAACGAGCCGGCTTCGATGCTCAGGTCGACGTTGACGAGCACGGGCTCGGCCCGGTACGCGCAGGTGACGCGCTCGAAGCGAACCAGCGTGTTCCCGAGCGGAACCGCCTCGCTCATCCCGCTACTCCCGGTAGGTCGCCGAGCCCTCGCCGGCCACGTTCGTCGTGTCGATCCCGTCGAACGCGGAGACGTCGCCGCCCAGCGCGGACATGAAGGTCCTGTAGTCGAACACCATCAGCCCGAGGTAGGAGTGGGTCGGCTCGCCGGCGCTGCCCGGCAGGTCGTCGTCGCGGAGGTCGTCCACGTACTTCGCTCCCGCCTCGGACGCGATGGTCTTCAGGACCGGGCTCGGGAAGACCTCGGACCCGAAGATCGCCGGGACTTTCTCGTCGCGGATCTGCTCGATGAGGTCGGCGACCTCGCGGGCGCTGGGCTCGGCGAAATCGGACGGCTGGATCGCGCCGATGATCGTCCATCCGTACTCGCGGGCGAAGTACGGGAACGAGTCGTGATAGGTGAGGAGCTTCCGGTTCGCCTCGGGCACCGTCGCCGTCGCGGTGCGGATCGCCTCGTCCAGCGCGTCGATGCGTGCGGCGAACGCATCATAGTTGGCCTTGAACGTCGCCGCGCCGTCGGGGTCGAGCACGGTCAGCTCGTCGCGGATGATCTCCGCGTAGCGCATCGCGTAGAGGGGGTGCGTCCACAGGTGCGGGTTCGGATCACCCGCTTCCTTGGGGAACGAGAAGTCGTAGATGTACTCGGCCGGCGTGATCGTCAGATCGCCGAGCTTCACGATCTTCACGCCGTCGGGAACGTTGGCCTCGGCCAGCTCGAGCGTCGGCTCCTCGAGATGCAGACCGTTGATGAAGACGATGTCGGCCTCGGCCATGACGCGGGCGTCCGACGGGGCGGGCTCGAACTCGTGGCTGTTCTCGCCCTCGGGGACGACGCCGGTGATCGTGACCCGGTCGCCGCCGACGTTCTGCGCGATGTTGGTGATCGGCGAAACCGTGGTGACGACACGCGGCTTGCCGCCGTCGGCGGACCCGTTGCCGCCGCATGCGCCGGCGACGACGGCGAGCCAGGCAGCGATGAGGACGGGGCGGAAGCGCATGGAAACACGCTATCATCCGCCGGTTCGTTGTTGCAACCAGCTCGCAAGTAGCGAATTGCGAGCTTACCTGAGCAACGCACCCCGTCGAAGTCGATCCCTTCGAGGTCGAGGCGGCTATGCTGCCGCCGGGGAGGGTGCCATCGACGCGGTCATCGAGACGTCCGGTCTTTCGAAACGCTTCCGCAAGCGCGTCGCCGTCCATCCGATCGACCTCTCCGTTCCGCCGGGAACCCTGTTCGGCTACCTCGGCCCGAACGGCGCGGGGAAGACCACCACCATCCGGATGTTGCTCGGCCTGGCACGGCCGTCCGCCGGGAGCGCCCGCATGCTCGGTCGCGAGGTGCCCAAAGGGCTGGCCGCGATCCGGATGCAGCTCGGCAGCGTGCTCGAGAACCCGGCCTTCTACCCGAGGATCAGCGCCCGCGAGAATCTGAGGATCCTGGCCCGCACCGCCGCGGATTCGGACGCGCTGACCCTCGTCGATCCGCTGCTGGAGCGTCTCGGCCTGGGCGACCGGGCGAAGGACAAGGTTCGCACCTATTCACATGGGATGCGCCAGCGACTCGGGCTCGCCGCGGCGCTGCTCCACAACCCCGACGTGATCGTGCTCGACGAGCCGGCGACGGCGCTGGACCCGGCCGGCATCCGGGACGTCCGCGGGCTGCTGTCGGCGTTGCGAGACGAGGGCAAGACCATCTTCATCTCGAGCCATCTGCTGTCCGAGGTCGAGCAGCTCTGCGATCACGTCTGCGTGGTGAGCAAGGGACGCCAGGTCTACCAAGGCACGCTCGCCGGCCTCACAGCACGGGCGGTTGCGAAGGTGCGCGTCGAGGTCGAGCGGATCGACGACGCGGAGGCCGCGCTGCGTGCCCTCGGCTGGGCCGTCGAGCGCGAGCCGGACGCGTTGCTCGTCGACGGCGTTCCGCCCGGCGAGGTCAACCGCGCGCTCGCCGACCGCGGCTTGTACGCGCACGGCCTCGCGGGACAGAGCCGCAAGCTCGAGGACGTGTTCTTGGAGCTGACCGAGGAGCCGCCGGCGTCGTGAGCGCTCGTTCGACGCTTTCTCCACTCCGGGCCGCGATCGGCGCCGCCCTGCGGGGCCCATCGCTCCTCATCCTGCTCGTCGCGACCCTCGGCGTCTTCGGACTGATGTCGTGGGGAAGCTTTTCCGATCTGCGGAGCCAGCGGAACGTTCTCGACAAGGCCGAACGCGGCGAGCTGCGCGGCTTCGACCTTTTCCAGCTGCGGATCTCGACGAGCTGCGACGGGCAGACCTGCACCATCGGGACCCACGATGGCCGCTCCACCGGGATCACGTTCCCTCAGCCAACCGAAGAGCAATTCAACAGGTTCGACCCGAACCAGCTGCCGCCCGAGCTCGAGGTCATCGAGCAGAACCTGCCCCAGCTGGTGAGCGCGCTGCGGGAAACGCTCGGGGAGCAGGAGCAGACTCTTTCGCCGCCGTCGACACTGCGATCGCGCATCCGCGCTGCCGGAACGTTCTGGGGCGTTCTTTTCGCCGTGCTGGCCGGCGCGAGCCTGCTGGGCGCAGAGTGGCGTTGGGGCGTGTGGCGGACCTTGTTGACGCATGAGCCGCGGCGCGGCCTCGTGCTGCTGTCGCGGTTCGCGATGCTTTGGATCGTGGTCGGCGGCGGCATGGCGATCACGCTCGGCTTCACGCTCGGTACCGACGCGTTATTCCGCGCGCTCACCGACGTCGACGCCACCGGCGGACCCGGCATCGCGACGCTCGCGCGCTCCGCGGGGGAGTCGCTCCTCTCGCTCGAGTTCTATGCGTCGATGGCCGGCGCACTCGCCACGATCGTGCGAACGAGCTTCGCCGGCATCGGGTCCCTCGTGTTCTTGCTCGCCGAGGGACTCGTGGCCGGGCGGTTCCATTGGTTGCGGCACTTCCTCCCGGCGCAGCAGGTCGCGACCTTGATCCCTCAGTTCGCCGGCGTGGAGACGACCGGGTACGCGTGGTGGCCGCCCGTTCTGGCGGGATCCGTGAGCTGTACGGCGACGCCCGGCGGGTTCGCGGTGACCTGTACGGAGGCCCTCTTGAAACCGATCCCCCACTGGCGCGCTGCGCTCGTGCTCGGCGCCTGGGTCTTGGTGGCTGCGCTGCTGGCGTGGATCTTCGTCCGCCGGCGGGACGTGCCTCAGTAGCGTTCTACAGATACAGCCCGGTGCCGCCGCCGTCGGTGCGATCGGACGCGACGGCGTGGATGTCCCGCTCGCGGAGCAGGATGAACTCCTCGCCGCGTACGTCGACCTCTAGCCCGCCGTCCGGCAGATGCAGGACGTTGTCCCCCAGCTCGATGGCCCGGACGTTGGGGCCGACCGCGACGACCTCGCTCCAGATGCAGCGCTTGTTCACGCTCGCCGCGGTCGCCGGGATGAGCAAGCCGGTCTTGGTGCTGCGCTCGCCTTCGGGTGGACGGCGAACGAGGAGCCGGTCGGCCGTCATGCGGATCGCCTGGCCGGCCTCGTTGGTTGCGTCGATGCGCCTGATCTTCGCGTCCATCCGAGCCTCTAGGATAGCGCCGTCGGTTCGCGACTGCGGGCCGCGTTCCCGGCGGCGTCGTTGTACCCTACCCGCAATGTCCTTGATCGATGGCCCCGATTGCCGCCTGTGGGTGGACGTCCTCGGCGACGGCGAGCCGGTGACCGTCGTCGCGCACGGCATCACCTCGTCGTCCGAGGAGATCGCATACTTCGCGCACAACGCTGTGGGAACGCGCGTCCTGTTCGACTTCCGCGGGCACGGGCGGAGCGAGGCGCCGCCGGAGGAAGCCGGCTACGACTACCCGGCGATGCGCCGCGATCTCGAGTTCGTCGCCGACACGTACGGGGCCACCCGCGCGTTCGGCGTCTCGATGGGTGCCGGCGCGATCCTGAACCTCGTTGCCGACAGGCCCGACCGCTTCGAACGGATCGTGCTCTTCATCCCCGCGCGCGTCGACTCGGCCCACCAAGCCGCGAAGGATCGCTACCCACCGCTCGCTGATCTCTTGGAGAAGATGACCTTGGAAGAGGTCGCGGACCTGGCGGTCGCCGCGCCCGAGTCGCAGCCGCTGTTCGAGACCCGGCCGCAGTGGCGGCACTTGATCCGCGCACGGGTGCTGCGCATGAACGCGACCGGGATCCCGCGAGCCCTGCGGGCCTCGGTCGACGGGGCGCAACCGCTGGCCGACGCGTCCGTCCTCGCCCGCGTCACCGCCCCCACGCTGATCCTCGCCCACGAGGGCGATCCCCTGCACCCCGCCGAGGTCGCGCAACGCCTCGCCGAGCTGTTGCCGAACGCCGAGCTTCGGATGTGGCCGGAGCCGCTTTCGATGCTCGACGATCCGCTCGCGTTCGCGAACCGGGTGGGTGCGTTCCTTTCGGGCGCCGACGCGGCGTGATGCGCCGCTTCGCTCTGGCCGCAGCCTTGCTGCTGGTTCTCGCGGGATGCCGCGATGACTTCTTCGATCCAACCCCCGGCCAGACCGGCCCGGCTCCAACGCGCGTCGAGCTGGTCGCGCGCAACGTCCAGATCCGCGCCGGTGAGAGCAACGCCGTGCGCATCGGGTTCCAGCCGAAGGATGTCGCGGTGCAGTTGCGCGTGGATCGCTCGTCGGTTTCGGGTCGGATCATCGCGTGTCCGCTCAAGGCGATCGACGACCCGATCCCCGAGCAGTCGGCGTGCCTGCCCGACCTCCCGGACGGCGTTCGCGAGGGGCTGACCCTCTCCGGGCTCGGAGCCGTGGCGTTGGTGCGCGAAGGAGACACCGTCACTCTCGGGATCCGCATGGAGTTCGAGGAATCCGGACGCGGGATAGTGTTCCGCCTGCCGGTCATCCCACGTCCGGCCGGAGCGTCGGTCTGCAAGGACAACGGCTGCAATCCGTTCCTCGAGATGCTGCCGGTTCACGGCGGCACCTTCACCGCGACCGCACGATGGACCGGCGGCTCGGGCGTGCTCGAGGTCCTCGAGGGGCGCGTGCTCGCGCGGTCATTCTCCTCGACGGGCATCCCCTACCGGATCGCCGCACAGGCGAGCGGTCCTTCGCCCGTAACGGTGACCGCGACACTCAGCTCTCCATCCGAGTTTGCGCTCGCGCTGCGGAACACCAGCGCGGACGATCTCACCGACATCGAGATCGAAGCGAACTGGCCGTAAGTCTCAGACGTCCCCGTTCTCGGTGGTCAGGTCGAACAGCTCGTCCGGGTCGCGACGCGGGCGCGGCGGGATCGGAGCGCCGGCTGCGGCCTCGTCGAGCAGAAGGTGCGCACCGAGCACACGCGCCGCCGGCGTCGTACCGCCCGACAGGATGTCGGCTACGGCCTTCGCCTTGTCGCGACCCGTCGCGAGGATCAGCGTCCGGCGCGCGGCGTTGAGCACGGGAAGGGTCAGCGTGACGCGACGCACCCACCCGTGCTCGCGTTCGGTCGCCACGACCCAACGCTCACGCTCATCCAGCTCGGGCGAACCGGGGAACAACGACGCCGTGTGTCCGTCGGCTCCGATCCCGAGCAGCATCAGATCGAAGGCCGGGGTCTGATCGACGAACCGCTCGCGCAGGAGCGCCTCGTATCCCCGCGCTGCTTCGTCGGGATCGATCTCCCCGCGGATGCGGCTTACGTTGCCGTTGTCGCCGATCGTGTCGGCGACCAGCCGATAGTTCGAGGCGTGGTCTTCCGGAGGAACGCATCGTTCGTCGGCGAAGAAGAGCTCCACACCACTCGCCTCGAGCGTCCCGCGTGCTCCCAACCGCTCGTACGTTCGTCTGGGCGTCGAGCCACCGGAGAGCACGACCAGCGCGCGCTCGCGCGTCGACAGCGCATCGGACACGGTTTCGTCGACCAGCGCGCAAACCCGTTCGGCGAGCGACTCCGGGTCGGGGAAGGTCTCTACGGGGCGGGTCACCGAGGGAGAGCGCTACGGATCATGCGCGCGATCACCGGCAGTCCGGCCTCGACGCCTTCGGTGAGGTGGAGCCGCAGGATCCTCCGGTCGCGCGAGGCGAGCGCCTCGTAGTCGCCGGCGGCTTGCGCCGCCTGCAGGACACCGAACGTGTAGGGCCGGCCGGGGATCGGTACATCGTCGGTTTGCTCGGCGGTGATCTGGATGAACAAGCCGTTATCGGGGCCGCCTTTGTGCAGCTGGCCCGTCGAATGCAGGTAGCGCGGGCCGAATCCGACCGTGGTCGCGAATCGCCGCGCGTCGCGGATGGAGGTGCGGATCTCACGCAGCGATCGCTCGACCGAGGGCGAGCGAGGCAGGAACGCCTGCAGCGCGACGTACCGGTCGCGATGGAAGTATCCGAACAGTGCGTCGAGCGCCTCGGTCACCGACTCGGTCTCCACCGGCTCGTAGAGCAGGACGCCGTCCTCCTCTGCGACGGGATCGGGTCCGGGGATCGCGCCGTCTCGCACGTACGCTTCGATCAGCCGCGCGGTGTTCTGCTTGGACTCCGAGACATTCGGCTCGTCGAACGGATCGATCCCCAGCCGCCATCCGGCGGCCGCCGTCGCGAACTCCCACAGGAAGAACTGGGCGCCCAGCGCCTCGCGCGAAGGCACGTCGATCGTGAGAACCGGGTGCCCCTCTTCGCGCAGCGCCGCCATCGCGGCCGAGTTTTCGTCCGAGCCCGCGAGCCGCAGATGCACGAAGACGCGATCGTCGTCGTAGGCGGCCGGGGTTCCGAGCGGCTCGCCGTCGACCGGGATCAGCCCGACATCCAGCTTCCCCGTCGACTCCGCGAGGAGCTGCTCCGCCCACGCGCCGAACGCTTCCAAGCCGGCCGACGGCACGAACGTGACCTTGTCGCGACCCTCATCCGCGAGCTCTGCCAGCCCGACGCCGAGCACCAGCCCCGGCCCTTCCGGGTCTCTGCAAAGCTCCATCGCCTGCTGCGCCGCGTCGAGCAGGGGCGCGATCGCGACACCGATCGCCGCCGACGGCACGAGCCCGAAATAGGACAGCGCCGAGTAGCGGCCGCCGATATCCGGCGGGTTCAGGAAGGTTTCGCCGAAGACCTTTTCGCTCGCGAGCGCCTCCAGCGCCGAGCCGGGATCGGTGATCGCCGCGAACCGCTCCGGCGCCCCGGTCCGCTCGAGGAAGTACGCGGCGTGCGAACGCGTCTCGATCGTCTCGCCCGACTTCGAGGCGACGATGTACCGAGCGTCGGGAACCGGCAGCGAGGCTTCCGCAGTTCGTACCTCGGTCGGGTCGGTCGAGTCGAGCACCGTTAGAGGACGCCCGAACACCTTGGAGATGACCTCTGGAGCGAGCGAGGATCCCCCCATCCCGAGCAGCCCGACGGGCGCACCGGACGACGACGCGGCGAACGCGCTCAGTTGATCCAGATGCCGGGCGGACCATTCGGCGGCGTCGAGCCAGCCGAGGCGGTTCGCGATCGCCCGCTGGACCGCGTGGTTCTCCGACCAAAGTGAGGCGTCGCGACGCCAGATGCGAGCGGTGACGTCGGCGGCCTTCGCGTCTTCAAGCGCGTCGGCGACGTCGCGACCTTGCTTGCCCCATTCGGCGTCGAGCACGACGCGCGAGACCGCTAGGTAGTCTTGACG
The DNA here is from genome assembly GCA_040905475.1 of Actinomycetota bacterium. Lineage (NCBI taxonomy): Bacteria > Bacillati > Actinomycetota > Actinomycetota bacterium. The sequence continues at coordinate 48,846 of JBBDRM010000173.1, read as the reverse complement.
ATGAGGACGTTGCACGGCGCGTGGTGCGACACCTGATTCGGCACCGAACCCAACAGGAACCGCTTCGCGCCGGTCATGCCCTTGTTCCCGACCACGATGAGGTCCACGGCCTCACGTTCGGCGACCTCGCAGATCATGTCGGCCGGATCACCCGACACGCTCTGCGTCTTGATGGTGACGCCGGACTTGCCGTGCGCCTTCTCCGCCTGGGAGAGAACCTTCTTCCCGTCCTTGGCGTCGCCGACGTGCAGCAGGAGAACCTCGGCGCCCGACGCCTTCGCCACGTCCACACCGACCTCGGCCGCGTGCGAGGCCGTGACCGACCCGTCGGTCGCGATCAGCACCTTCTTGTACACGTTGGCCTCCCGTTGCTCAGGTCGTGTGGACGATCAGGACGTTGCTGGGCGCATGGTGAGAGATCTGGTTGGGGACCGATCCGAGCAGGAAGCGCTTCGTGCCGGTCATGCCCTTGTTGCCGACGACGATGAGGTCGACGCCCTCTTCCTCGGCCACATCGATCAAGCCTTCCGCGGGATCGCCTTCCCTGACCACCGTCTTGATCTTGAGGCCCGTGCCGAGATGCTTCTCGGCGTCGCGGAGGATCGCCTGGCCGATCTCCTGGCCCGGGTAGGCGTCCGCGCGGCCGAAGGTCGAGCCGACGTCGGAGCGCGGTGGGGCGTAGGCGGTAAGGACGACCAGCTCGGCACCCATCGCTTTGGCCAGTTCGGCGGCGTGCTCGACGGCCCTGTTCGCCGTGTCGGACCCGTCGGTCCCGACGAGGATCTTCTTGAACATGCGTCCCCCCTTGGAGCCGGCTACCCCATAGGTCATGCGGCGGAGCGCGGATTCTTCCTCGGCAAACCTTACCGGAGCGCCCGAGATGCCCGAAAATCCACTACCATCCGCAACCTAGGGGGACTCGTGGACCGGAAGCAGCTGATCTCCGGGGTGGCGCTGTTCTCATCGCTGCCCGAGAGCGACCGCGAGGCCCTGGCCGGATCCCTCGTCCGCCAGTCCTACGACCGCGGCGACACCGTATTCCGCCAGGGAGATACCGGCGCGCACCTCTATCTGGTCGAGAACGGACGGGTAAAGATCACGACGCTGGCGCCGGACGGACGCGAGGCGTTCGTCGCGATCATCGGGCCGGGACAAGTGTTCGGAGAGCTGTCGCTGTTCATCGAGCAGCAACGCACCGCGGACGCCAGGACGATGGAACCGACCGTTCTGCACGCGCTTGCGCACGACGACTTCCGGCCCTACGTGACCGCCCATCCCGAGGTGGCATGGGAGCTGCTGCGGGTGCTCGTGCTCATGGTTCGGCGGCAGGACCAGGCGATCCAGGACATGGTGTTCCTCGATGTCGGCGGCCGGGTGGCGCGGCGGTTGCTGGACCTGGCCGCGCAGCACGGTGAGCCGGACAACCTTGGTATCCGCGTGAAGGTCCCGATCACACAAGAGGAGCTGGCGCAGATGGTCGGCGCCTCACGCGAAAGCGTGAACAAAGCCGTGGGCTCCTTCATGGACCGAGGCTGGGTCGCGCTCGACGGACGGAATTACGTGATCCTGGATGAGGGGTCCCTCAAGAAGCGGTTGAAGTAGCGTTCAGTTCGCGCGCCAGTTTCGACGCGCAGCTACGGAACGCTCTTGAGCTTCTCTTGCCGGTCTCCAAGGTGAGGTCACGCCCGAGTGCGATCGAGGCGATTCGGAGGTCCGGCTCGTCCAGTCGCCTCCCCTCCAGTTCCAACCGGTGTGGTAGAGACCTGGAGCGGCATCGCGAAGCCGCCGGGCAGGGATCCTCTTGACATCTGAGGTGTCCTTGGTAAAGTCAACTATTGTATGATACAAGAATCCAACCGAGCCGCGAGATCGCCCAGTCATGAGGAACGGCTTGAGCGCGCATGGGCCTCGGTTGCCAAGTCGTTCTCGGCAAAGCGGACCCCGGCTTCCGACAAGCTGAATCTCAGCACAGCCCAATACCACACCTTGCGATTCGTCTGCGAGCGTCATTCCGTGCGGATGACCGAACTCGCTCAAGCGCTCGGCACCGCGGAGAGCACGGCGACAAGAATGATTGACAAGCTAGTCCGTGATGGCCTCGTCACGCGACATGCCGAGGAACTCGATCGTCGCTCTGTCTCCGTACGGGCTACCAAGCGGGGGCGTGCCTTGTTCACCACGGCGAGGCGCCTTCGCATCGAGGATGTCGCTCTCGTGCTCCGTCCGCTCGAGCCGTCCGAGCGCGAACATCTCTGCCGGCTCTTCGAAAAGCTGGCCACCGGCGCGACCTCGAGCGAAGGCAAGCGCACCGCGCCACCTAGCTCCCGAGCTCTTCGGACACTCCCATGATGCGCGTGAGGCGACGAATCGGATATTTGGACGAGTTCGTGGAGGGAATGCCGCGCCGCAAGCTCATCGGAATTCGGTGGATCGTGGTCTTCCGGATCGGCGATCGGCTGTACGCGCTCGAGGATCGTTGCCCACATGAGGGAACGCCGCTCAGCATTGGCACGCCCAGCGGCATGACCGTTCGATGCCGCAGCCACGGTTTGGCGTTCGATCTCGAATCCGGCGTTTGTGCAGCCAACGATGACTTCCAAGTGCGGAACTTCCGCGTGCACGTGCGCAAGGGAAAGGTGTGGGTGACTCCTGCGCGAGTCCGCCGCCGCCACGCCCCGGCGACGAGGACATCATCGATTAGGGAGACGCGGTGACGCCGACCGATCCATCTATGGAAGCCGCCGGCCTTTCGCCCAATGTGGGAGAAGGAATGTCGGCGCGCCCAACGTGGCTCTCGGTACTTCAGTTCTTCGTGAAGGAATCCGAAACCGACGTCTTCGAGAACGACCTGGAGGAGATGCATCAGCTGGCCAGGAAACAGCCGGGCTACATCTGGGGGCATTACAGTCGGTCGCTGGTGGACGGGCGCTATTTCGTTATCAGCGAGTGGGAGTCCTACGTCGACATGAAGAAATGGGAACATCAGCCACGCCATGAGGAGATCGGCGAAACAAACGAGTCGCGGTACGTGGCGCGGCGGGACATGCAGAACCGCAAGTTTATCCCGTGGTACAAACCCGGCGCTGAACGAAAGTCCTGGACGGGGTAACAGCACCCTGCTCTTCGCTCACAGCACCCCGAAAGGACCTCGCACTTCTCGAATCGAGCTATTCCCCGTCATGTCGGAGCCCATATGGAACCAGAGCGCTCCGCACTTAGGATGCGTGGTTCTCGAGAGAGCCCAGTGAGGAAGGCTCAGGTGTTGATCGGGGTCGGGCCACGAAGCTGCTTGCGGATGTGGCCAAGTTCCTGTCCGAGTCGAAGACTCAATAACAGGAAGTGAATGGCGAGAGGCGGCGTGAGTAGAAACATTCCCGACTAGTGATCCGTCACCGACCAGGAGATCCTCCGGTACCACTCGCCGGCCCGGAGGATGTCGACCGTTCTGTCCGGGCGGCCCGAGAGGCCCCTGAGTCATGGTCTCAAACTGGGCCCCACGTCCGGGTCCGAATCCTCACCGCGATCGCGGACGCGATCGATCGGGCGCCAACGAGCTCGCTCAGCTCGAGTCCCTTGACTCCGGGAAGCCGGTCAGCCAGGCGGAGTCGGAGCCGGCGCGGCGGCGCGCACTTCCGCTATTACGCGGGATGGTGTGAAAAGGTCTACGGCTAAACGATCCGGGCCAGAGCATTCGTCTACACGCACCGGGAATCAGTCGGAGTATGCGAACAGATCTGTACACCACCATCAAGTCTGCCTGGCTGTCGTTGTGAGACATCGAGCGGCAGGATCGCCGACGGCTGATCCCCCGCCGCTCACCCGCCGGCGGCCAGCCGACTGGCGAGGAATTCGATCGGGTGCTGGGCTCTACGGCCTGCAAGGTCGGAGATCTGGTGGCGACACGAGGTTCCCGTGGCAACGACGCTCACGTCGTTACCGACCCGGGCTACGGCGGGAACGAGGACGCGCTCAGCCATCGCCTTCGACAGAGCGTACCGGTCGGCCAGGTACCCGAAAGCTCCCGCCATTCCACAACACCCCGCGTCGAGAACCTCGAGCTCGAGCTCGGGGACGAGCAGGAGCGCCTTCTCGGTGCCTGCTGTTCCCCAGAGTGCCCGCTGATGACAGTGAGGATGAAAAACGACCCGACCGCCGCGCTCGAAAGCGATTGACGACGCAGCGTCCACGACATAATCCTCGACCATCGAGCAACGCTCGGCGATATCTGAGACGTCGCCGATGAGGTGCTGCCAGTCGTCGGTCACGGCCGACAGGCACGACGGCTCGCAGAAGACAATCGGTGCGGTGGTTGCCCGCAACGCCGCCGCGGCGCGGCGCGCGACCTTCCGCGCTTTGTCAACGTATCCCTCGGAAAGCATGACACGGCCGCAGCATCCCACGGGTGCGAGCCCCAAGCTCCGACCGGCCGCCTCGAGCACTCGAGCGCTCGCCTGCCCGATCCACGGCTCTTGAAAGGTGATGAAGCAGTCGGGGTACAACAGGACCTCACCTTTGGCCGTCGGCATCCTCGCCGTCAGCGGTCGCCGGACCAGCTGGGGAAGCGCGCGTTCCGACGCGATCCCGAGCCGCCGCTTTACCCACCTCGATCGCAACACGTGGTTCGCGACCGGAGCGATAGGCGCCCCGAGATACGAGAGGGCACGCACGTTGGCGATGGCTCGCTGGAGCACGCGGGCTCCCTCGGATCGTCTGACGGCGTCCATCCACTCGACCTTCAGGCGTGCCATATCCACCCGGGCCGGGCATTCGGTCTTGCAGGCTTTGCAGCCGACGCAGGTCTCCATGACCTCTCGAGCGACGGGTGTGGCGATGTCGGACAGCTGGAGCGCGCCCGACACGACAGACCGGAGCAAGTTGGCGCGCGCGCGCGTGCTGTGCTCCTCGGCGCCGGTTGCCGCGGCCGGCGGGCACATCGTGCCGACAGAGCGCTTGCGGCACAATCCAGCGCCGAAGCAGCGCTCGACGGCGGAGGCGAAGCCCCCCTGGTCGGAGAGATCGATAGCCGTCCGAATGTCGCGCCTGCGATACTCAGCGCCATAGCGAAGGTTCGCCAATGGGTGAGGACCGTCGACGACTTTCCCGGGATTGAGCAGACGGGTTGGATCGAAAGCGGCTTTCAACGCCCGGAACTGAGCGTAAATGTCGGATCCGAAGAGGCGTTCGTTCCAATAGGTGCGTGACAGCCCGTCGCCGTGCTCGCCGCAGAGATCGCCACCCCAGGCCTGCACCAAGTCGACCGTCTCGGACATCAATGACTCGAGTCGGTTCAGGTCTACGCTGCTCGTCATGTCGAGAAAGGGGCGGACGTGGATGAGGCCTGTCGATGCATGCCCGTACCAGACGGGAGTCATCTCGTGGGACGCAAACAGACGGTCGAACTCCCGGATATAGCCCGGCAGGCGTTCGACCGACACGATCGTGTCCTCAACGAACGCTTGCGGCAACAGTGGCCCTCCTGCCACCGCGGACATTGCGCCGATGCCAGCCTCACGGATGGCCCACATGCGCGCACACTCCCCTGGGTCAACAAAACTCGCGCGCGACAGCACCCCCGAGGCCGAGCGCAGCACTCGATCCATGCGATCGAAGCCTGCCGCCGCTTCCGCCGTCGAGTCTCCTTGATACTCGATGAGCAAAAGCGCGCCGACATCGGGGTCAACCGCGGCGACGGCGGGCTCGTGGAAAGGGTCCCGCCGGGCCATCTCCAGCATCGACCGAGAGACAAGCTCGACGGCGCACGGCGCCGTATCGACGAGGTCGGGCACCGCAGCCATAGCGACGTGAAGGTCCGTGAAGCCGATAACCGCAAGCACGCGCGAGGCGGGCAGCGGGTCGAGCGTCAGCTCCACAGCCGTCACGATCCCGAGCGTTCCTTCCGAGCCGGCGAATAGCTTCGCTGCGTCGGGCCGGTCGGCGCAGAGATGCTCGAGGAGATACCCGGAACCGCGGCGGGACAGCGTATGGAACCGCTGACCGAGGAGCGGCGTCGCCGCTTCTCGTACACGCTCCAGGTCCGCCGCTAGATCGGGCGGAGCGCCTGCGGCGCCCACGGTCCCGTCCGTCGATTCGACGAGACGGACATGCTTCCCACCGGGAAGGACGGCTTCGATGGCGTGCGTGTGGTCCACGCTCGCCCCTGACACGATGGAGTGCGTCCCTCCCGAGTTGCTCCCGACCATCCCCCCGATCGTGCACTGCCGTTTCGTCGCGGGATCCGGGCCGAACTCCAGGCCGACGTCGCGCAAGGCGCGGTTCAGCTGCCACCACGACACGCCAGGTTGGACTCGCGCCAGACGCGCCTCCGCATCGATCCACTCGATACGGTCCAGCCGGCTGGTGTCCAGGTTGAGGCCAGGCCCGACGCACTGGCCGGACAGCGAAGTGCCGGCGCCGCGCGCGGTAATCGAAATTCCTTCCCTGCTACAAACATCGACCGCGGCCGCGATATCGTCGACATGGGCCGCGATCAGGACGGCAACGGGATCGATCGAGTAGGGAGAGGCGTCCGTGGCGTAAAGACGCCTCGTGATCACGTCCGTATGCAACTCTCCGCGGATCACGCCCTTCAACGCATGAGCGAAGCGGGCCGGCGCGTCGTCGGTCCGCGCCTCAACTCGCTCGCGCGCGCTCATGCACTACGCGGCTGGGCCGGAGCCCAAGGACACATTAGCTGTGGCCCGGCCGCCCCGAGCCATATTCGACCTCTACCGAGCTCGGGGGCCGTTTACTGCGGTTACGCGTCCGGCCACTTGGTCGACCGTGAGTCCGAACAGCCGAAGCGCGTTCTCACACAGGATCATCCGCTGCTCCTGCGCTGGTACGCCCTGCATTTGCGCGTCGATGCTCGCGCGAGAGCTCGGCCAATCCGCGCCGCTGTGCGGGTAGTCGGACGACCACATCATTGTGTGGGGGCCCACGAGATCGCGGTTACGGATAGCGTAGCGGTCCAACTGAAACGTGGCGAAGCACTGCCGGTACCAATAGTCGGAGGGCAGCATCGGAAGCCGGCAGTTCGTCCAGAATCGGTGTCGGTTGTAGTTGTCGTCTGTTTGCTCGAGGAAGAAGGGCACCCAACCCGCCCCGACCTCGGCCGCGGCGACCCGCAGGCGCGGGTGACGTTCCAGGATGCCACCGAGGATGAAGTGGCTCATGATCGGGATCATGCTGATGGCCTGGCGTTCCTGGTTGAGAAAAGGCAGCGTAATCTTGTTTGTCGCGTCCTTCGTCTTCTCATCGTGCTGCGCTTCGGCGGCGTCGCCAGCAGTCTCGACCTCTCCGCCCTCCCGAAACCCGACATGGACGATGATGGCCAGGTCGAGTTCCTCGGCCAGCGACCAGAAGCGATCTTCCTCGTCATGCATGGGATCGTCGCCGCCGCTCGGCCAATTCGTGAGCATGACCCCCCGGATGCAGGGAAGATCGCGAACGCGCTTGGCCTCAGCCATCGCGTCGTCCACACCGGTCACGGGCAGGATGGCCAGTCCGATTAGACGGTCGGGTGCCGCCGAGGCGAACTCAGAGATCCAGTCGTTGTACGCTCGCACGCAGGCAATCTGAAGCTCCCGGTCCGAGTGCGAGAAAATAGACGCGCCGGCAAGGACGTAGGTCGGAAACAGGACGTGGATATCCACCATGTCGATCGCGATGTCGTCGAGGCGTGCGATCGGATCCCATGCGCCGGAGCGGAGCCCCTCGTAGCCTGTCGACTTCAGCGTCCACTGGACGGGGGATGTTCCGACCGCGTTGGCGAGGGGCGTGATCGACTGGGTCCGGGTCTCGAACACCCACAGCTTGCCGCCGCGAGGATTGTCGGCGAAGCGAGGAGCGCGCTCTCGGAATTTGGCCGGAACTCGTTTCTCCCAGAGATCCGGCGGCTCATTGATGTGCGTGTCAGCATCGATGATCGGAAAGTCCATCGCCTCTCACCCCTTTTTGCGGCAAGTCGACCGAAACTCATTTTCGCGCAAGCAGTATACTCATTTATCATCGCCTCCAGGAGGAGCGCAAGTCGTTCCGCCGGGGGCGGCTTTTCTAGGTGGGTTGGTGCTGCAGCGCTCGGGCGGCGGCGTCATGGAAGTGCGGATCTTCCAGGAAGCCGATCTGGTATTCGAGCGCCGCCGCAAGATGAGCGGCGAGATCCCCCTCGCGGATCAGGCGCTTGGATGCTACGAGGCGATCTCGCGGCTGCTGAGCCAAGACGCGAGCGGCCTGCCGGGCGGCCTCATCGGGATCCGGGGCAAGTTGGCCCAGGCCCCACGAAACGATCTCGTCGGTCATGATTTCGCGCCCACCCGCGCAGAGCAGCTTCCACGCCGCTTGAACTCCTCCGCGGCCACACGCGTAGTAAAGGCCACCCGTAGCAGGAATGAGATTCAGGGACGACCACCCTTGCCGTACGGTGATCCCCGGGCGGAAGAAGCTCACGTCGCAGGCTAGAGCCAGGTCTAATCCGAGCCCGATTGCGGGTCCCGCCACAGCGGCGATTACGGGAACGGGCAGGAGCACCAGCGTCCGAAACAAACCTTGGAAAGCTCCGTAGAGACCCCGGCGGAGAGCGTCGTCACCTTCGCCGACGAGGGCAATCACCGCTCGGAGGTTCCCGCCAGCGCAGAAGACAGGCCCGTCGGCGCGAAGGACCACGCAACGGCAATCCTCGGACTCGGCGACGGCCAATCGGGCCGTAAGCTCACTGGCCTCCGCCGGTCCGAGCGCGTTACGAACCGCGGGCCAATCGATTACGACCTCGAGAATGCCATCTTTGACCATCGACGCTTCCTACTCGGAGACTCACTTTCACCAACATACGGAGGCTGCGATCAAGTTGACAAAGGCTACAGTACCAATATAGTACACTCTTTGCATGTCGCGTGGAGGGAGATCGGTGACCGAGCCGAACGGCCGATCGAACTGGGGCCGCTGGGGCCCGGACGACCAGCGGGGGGCGCTGAACCTCCTGACGGGAGAACGAGTTCTGCAGGCCTTGGCGCGGCCTCGCTCCGGCGAAGTATTCGCGCTGGGAACGGAGATCAGCAGACGCGGCCCTATTTCCGGCGCCCACCGAAACCCGACGTGGCAGATGACGATGCAAATTCAGCATCCAGACGACCCCGGTCGTGGTCGAGCCGAGGACATCCTGGTGATGCACACCCACGCGCACACGCACCTCGACGGGCTTGCGCACGTGTGGGTTGATGGTCTCCTCTACAACGGCGTGCGATCGCAGGCGGTAAGCCGTGGAGGCACGAAGCACGCAAGCGTCGAACACTATGGCGCGATCATTGGTACGGCTGCGATTCTTGACGTGTCTCGACGCCGCACCCTCGAAGAAGGCGACGTGATCACAGCCGACGATCTGGAGCTTTCGGCCCGCGACGCGGGACTCGACGCGCAGGACGCAGATATCCTTCTTATCCGCACTCGCTGGATAGAGATGCACGGTACCGAACCGGCGAGGTACGCCAAGGGAGAGCCGGGACTCGGCCCCGACGGTGCCGATTGGATCGCGGCGAAGGATCCCGCGGTCGTGGGGATGGACAACTTCGGAATCGACCCCTTTCCTGCGACGGACAACGCCAACCCGCTCGCGTGTCACGAGCTATTCCTCCGGGATCTCGGCGTCCCCCTCATTGAGAACCTCGACCTTGCCGGCCCGGTAGCAATGGGCGCGTTCGAAGGGCTCTTCATTGCAACCCCACTCAGGATCAGGCGGGGACTCGGCAGCCCGCTCAATCCCGTCCTCGTCGTGTAACTGTTGAGGGGAGCCATGACGGTTCGCACGGAACTCCTGGACGGGATCCTAGTCATCACCCTCGACCGCCAGGAGCGGATGAACGCCTTACCCCCCTCCATGGCCGAGGAGATAGCCGCAGCCTGGCAACGGGCCCGCGACGACGGCGACGTGCGCGTCACCATATTCACCGGGGCGGGCGATCGCGCGTTTTGTAGCGGGATGGACCTCTCCACTGCCGACGAACTCGAAGGCATGACCGAGCCCCCGCCCCTCGGCCCTCTCGAGAACGACTTATGGAAGCCGGTCATCGTGGCCGTCAACGGCGTGTGCGCGGGCGCGGGGCTCCACTTCGTGGCCGAGGCCGACATCGCCATCGCGGCCTCGCACGCAACGTTCGTCGATCCACACGTCACCGTGGGGCAGGTGTCCGCATACGAGCCCATCCTGCTCAGCAGGCGCATTCCGTTCGGAGCGGTCGCGCGGCTTTCTTTGCTCGGGCGCGCCGAGCGGATCGACGCGGAGACCGCTCGCTCCCTCGGACTCGTGAGCGAGGTCATGGAAGGATCCGTGTTGATGGCCCGAGCCATGGAATTGGCCGAGGTGCTCAAGGCCAACTCGCCGGCGGCCATGATCGGCACGAAGAAGGCACTGTGGATGGGACTGGAGCACGGACTCTCGGGCGCACTCGTAGAAGGATGGAAGCTCCTCACCAATCACTGGGACCACCCCGACGCCTCCGAGGGACCTCGGGCGTTCGTCGAGAAACGTCCCCCACGATGGCAGTGACGACCCCGAGCCAGCGCTCGTCGGAAACCTTCGTTCCGACGCCACTTCAAGCCGACCTCGCCGCGGCGGCTCGCGAGTTCCTGTCGCGACACGCGGAGCCATCGACCAAGAATCCGGAACGGTCCGGCGACGTCGAACTCTGGCGTCGTGTCGGAATGGAGCTCGGGTGGGCCGGAATCACCATCGCGGAGCGCCACGGAGGACTCGGGCTGACATTCGCTGATTTGTGCGTGGTCGTAGAAGAAGCTGGCCGTGTGCTGCTGGGCGTCCCGCTTGCAGACAACGCAATCTGCGCAGCCGGGATCGCCACGTACGCCCCCCCCAGAGCGGCGGAGTCCGTGTTGCCTTCTATGGCTGCCGGAGAGCGATTCGGGACTGTAGCGTTCGATTCTCTCGTCAAGGCGACGCGGGTGGGTACATCCGTGCGCCTTTCTGGGGAAGCCCGGTTTGTGATCCACGGCAGGACGGCGGACCTCGCGCTCGTGCCGGCGCGAGGGGACGCGGGGCCGCTCCTCGTCCTCGTTCAGGGCTTGGCGCTCGGGGCGGCCGACCGCCGGAACATCCTGGCGACGGACCAAACCCGCCCCGTCGGGCTGATCCGCTTTGACGCCTCCGAGGTGCCGGCCGACGCTGTGCTGCAGGAGGGCGCCGCAGCGGAAGCCGCCGTCGCCAGACTTCGTGGAATGCGGGCGGTCGCCCTCGCCAATGAAAGCGTTGGAGGAGCCGATCGCGCGCTCGAGATGGCGACGGCGTACGCGCTACAGCGAGAGCAGTTTGGGCGGATCATCGGAAGCTTCCAGGCGATCAAGCACAAGCTCGCGAACATGCTCGTGCTCGTCGAGCACGCGCGAACAGCGGCTCGGTACGCGGCAGCATCCCCTGTGGATGAGGAACGCGACCTCCTCTTCCGCGCCGCCGTCGCGAAAGCCTACTGCGGTGACGCATGCGTCAGCGTCGCCGCCGACACGATCCAGGTCCACGGCGGCATCGGGTTCACCTGGGAGCACGCGGCTCACCTGTACTACAAGCGGGCCTGCCTCAATGCGGAGCTGGTGTGGTCAACGCTCTCCTGCCGCGAGTTCATCCGCCGTTCACTCTTCGGCTAACCGGCCATGGAGGCGGAACTCACACACGAGCAGGAGCGATTCCGCTCGGAGTTGCGAGCCTGGCTGAAGGAGAACGTTCCTCGGGACCCAGAACCCGCCGAGCCGCACGCGGCGTTCCAGCGGCGCCGATCATGGCACAGACGCCTGGCAAGCGCAGGCTACGTCGGCGTCGACTGGCCGGTCGAATATGGTGCACGATCACTCGGTCCCGTCGAGCGCGTGCTCCTCGACGATGAGCTGGGTCGCGCTGGCGCGCCCACGATCGCCGGACTGATCGGCGTCTATGACATCGCGCCGGCCATCATCGCGTTTGGCACCAGCGAGCAGCGGTCCCGGTTCGTCGCGCCGATCCGAGCTGGGGAGGAGATCTGGTGCCAGGGGATGAGTGAGCCGGGCGCTGGGAGCGACCTCGCTGCGCTGGGGACGCGAGCCTTTCGCAACGGCGACCATTTCGTCGTCGACGGACACAAGATCTGGTGCTCGAACGCCGACGAAGCCGATTGGTGCCAGCTCTTCGTGCGCACGAGCAGCGACGGCCCGAAGCACGCGGGGATTACGTGCATCCTCGTCAACATGCGCACGCCGGGGATCGAGGTGCGTCCGATCAAAGTCATCACCGGCTCGGCGGATTTCTGCGAAGTCTTCCTCGACGGCGTCCGCGTCCCCGGCGCGAACGTGCTCGGCGAAGTCGGAGGCGGATGGTCCGTGGCCATCCACACCCTGATGAACGAGCGGCTCGGCGCCCTCACGCTCCAGACCGGCATCCGGCGGATGCTCGAGGAGGCGATCGACCTCGCGAGGACCAACGGCCGTAGCTTCGACCCGGTGCTGCGCCAGGCCCTCGGGGACGCATACGCGTCCGCCACCGTCTTGCAGGCGCTCGGGCTGCGGGTCCTGCGCGGCCTGTCGGGCGGCTCGCCCGGCCCCGAGGGCTCGGTTCTAAAGGTCTTCGGGGCCGACCTTACGCAGCGCATCGCGGAACTCGGTCTCGACATCGCAGAAACCGGTCCCCGCCCGGTCGAACACGCCGCCGTCCGCTGGCAGCACCGGTTCCTCGAGAGTCGCGCTATCACGATCGCAGGCGGAACATCTGAAGTGTTGCGCAACGTGATCGGAGAGCGCATCCTCGGACTTCCGAAAGGCTGATCGCGTGCCGCTCGGAACGAGCGACGACGGAGCGATTCTCGGAAAGGCCATGCGAGCGTTCGTAGAGGCCGAGTGTCCAATCGGCGGGATTCGCGAACTCGCGCAAACCCCAAACGGATTCGATCCGACACTTTGGCGCCGAGGGGGCGACCTTGGTCTGCTCTCGGTATCAATCCCACAGCAGGACGGCGGGCTCGGCCAGGGAATCGCTGCGACATGCGCCGTCGCCGAAGAGGTGGGGCGTGGCCTCTTGCCCGGCCCATTCGCATCGACCATCGTCGCCGCGCACGTCCTCGCCGCGGCGGGCTCGCGCGAACAACGCCGCGAGGTGCTCCCGGCCATCCTCGCCGGCGACCAGATCGTTACCGTCGCGCTGTGTGACGACACCGGCCCTTACAAGCCCATCAGCGCGGTGGCCGAGAACGCCGGCGGCTCCTACGTCCTCAATGGGTCCACGTGCCCTGCCGAGCACGCCGACGTCGCGGACTGGTTACTGGTTGTCGCCCGGGTCGACGAGCGGCGGCTCGTTCAGTTCCTGGTTCCCCGCAACGCCGGAATCACCATTACCCCGCACCCGACGTTGGACCTCACCAGGCGATTGTTCGTCGTCTCCTTCGATGGTGTGGCCGTGCAGGCCGACGCGCTCGTCGGTGACATCGGTGTCGCTACCATCGAAAGGGCAATCGATATCGCTTCGGTGCTCGTGGCCGCCGGGAGCGTCGGTGGGGCGACCCGCGTCCTCGAGATGTCGACGACCCACGCGCGTGAGCGCGTGCAGTTCGGCCGGGCGATCGGGAGCTTCCAGGCCGTCAAGCACAAGTGCGCGAACATGCTGATCGCGCTGGAGGGGTGTCGGGCGGCCACATCGCACGCGGCCACAGCGCTCGACAACGGCGCATCGGGCGCGTCCCTCGCAGCCAGTAGCGCAAAGTCATTCGTCGGGGACGCTTATCCGCGGATCGCGGGGGACGCCCTCCAGATCCACGGCGGCATGGGCTTTACATGGGAGCTCGACGTCCACCTATACCTGCGCCGGGCGAAGGCCGACCATGCAATCTTCGGCACACCCCGCTGGCATCGCGAGCGGCTGTGCAGGCTCCTCGGACTTGCCACGACCCGGGGACCGAGGAGCGGCTCAGCACCCCGGTGAGTCCAGGTCGTTGGGCAGTGGGTACCCCGATGCCTTGTCTACCACGTTCCGAAGCGGACGGCCGTCAACGAATCGTTGGACGTTGTCGATGACGAGATCTACGAGTCCCTCGAACAGTGAGGTAGTAAACGCGGAGCAGTGGGGCGAGACGACCGCGCCGTCGACGTCCCACCAAGGGCTCGTAGTCGAAAGCGGCTCCTCCGCGAACACGTCGAGCGCAGCCCGGATCCGGCCCGAGGCGAGCTCATCGACGAGCGCCGCCTCGTCGATCAACTCGCCTCGTCCGACGTTTACGACGAGACTTTGGTCCCTTAAAGCCGCTAGCTCCCGCGCACCGATCAGTCCGCGGGTTTGGTCGGTCAGGGGTGCGGCGAGCACGAGGTATTCGGTGCGAGAAAGCACGCTCGTGAGCGATTCCGGCCCGATCACCTCGTCGCACGGCCCGGGACCGGCCTCTGGCCGACGTCGTACGCCGACAAGATGCATGCCGAACGCTCGCCCGAGCTCCGCAACCGCCCGGCCGATCGGGCCGAGGCCCACGATGGTGAGCGTCGCACCGGCGAGCTCGCCGAGCCATACTTGGTTCCACGTCCGAGAGGCCTGCATCTCGTCGAGGAGACGCAGCTTCTTGGCGCTCTCGAGGATCCGCGCGAACACGAATTCGGCAATGGGTCTCGCCGCGGTCCCGCCACCGGTGGTGAGGATGATGGGGCTTGCCGCAAGCTCAGCTGTCAGGACGTGCTCGACGCCGGCCGGCAGCGCCTGAATCCAGCGGACCCCCGCTTCGCAGGCGCGGTCGAACTCGTCCTTCGTCAGCTTCATCCCTACGAGGAGTGCCCCACTCGGGCCTGCGCCGAGGGAGGCGAGCCGCACGGGAAGATTCTGCCGCATAAGACGCTCCGCGATTGCGTCCCGGATCCGGTCGGTGAGCTCAGTGTGAAGGAGCAACATCGGTTGACCCCGTCAGCTCCGGGGCGGGGCGTCCGCGCCCGGGTACCCGCCGCCGCCGTATGCGGCGTCGACGCCGACCCGGTCGACGCCCCCGTCAGGCGTTCGCGGGAGTGAGGTCACGAACTCCACGATCCTCGGCTTTTTGTAGGAGGCGATTCGCGTCCGGCAGTGATCGATGATCTCGTCCGCCGTCGCCGAGTGCCCATCCCGCAGGGCGATCAGCGCCTTCACGCTCTGCGTCCACTTCGGATCGGGAACGCCGATGATGCAGACCTCTCTCACGGCAGGATGCAGAAGGATGCAGGCCTCGACCTCGGCCGGATAGATGTTCTCGGCCGCCGACTTGATCATCGTCGTCTTCGGCCCGATGAAGGTGATCGACCCGTCGGCTTCGCGACGCCCAAGGTCGTTGGTGTGATGCCAGCCGTCGAGCTGGCGCTGCGCATTGAGCTCGGGGCGGTTGTGGTAGCCGAGCATAACGGTCGGACCGCGGCACACGAGCTCGCCGACCTGGCCGTCGGGGACCTCCTGGCCGTCGTCGCCGACGATTCGCATAAGCCCCATCGGCGAGGTCCGGCCGTGACGACCGAGCAGGATCCCGCCGAGGGCGCTGGTCGTGACCAGGGCCGCGACCTCCGTCTGCCCGTAGAGCCCGGGTCTGGTCGCCCACGGGCTGGTGTCCATCGTGACCATCGCGTTCCACTCCGCAGAGCCGGGGAGGCTCCGGAAGCTGGTGAGATCGTACGTCCCCTCGCGATTCGCCTCGACCATCTGGCTACGACTCGGTTCCATGATGAATCCGGCAGTGCACCGCTCTTTGTCGATCAGCCTGCAGAGCTCCGGCGCGTCCACGCGACGTGCGACGACGATCGTGCCGCCAAGGTGGAACGTCGCCGTGGCGTGGACAAATGTCCAGATGTGGAAGAGGGGGCCCGAGGCGAGGTAGACGGTTTCGCTCGAAAGGTCCTCGATCAGCGCCAGGATCAGGTCCTGAACCAGAATCGCGGTATGGCTAAGGAGGGCGCCGTTCGGCCGGCCGTCGAACGCTGCGGTGTACATCTGCAAGAGGGGAAGCCCTGAATCGACGCGGGCGGGCGGATCGCCCGCCTCCACAGAGAGGAACTCCTCGTAGCTGCCCGGCCCGGTGCTGTCGTGCTGCAGCCAAACCGCACTCGAGCCTGCCAGCTCACGTGCCCGAAGAATCGTCGCACCGATCTCGTCCTCCTGCCAAATTACGACGGCTGGTTCGGCGTCGGCGATGACGAACGCGATCTCCTCGGAGCTCTGCCGCCAGTTGACGGGACAGAAGACGGCGCCGAGCTTCGCGGCGGCGAGGAGACACTCGAGGGCGCGATGGCAGTTTTGCCCGAGCCAGAGCACGCGGGCGCCTTCGCCGACGCCGCATCCCCGGAGGCCGTTCGCGAGGCGATTAACCCGCTCGTTCAGCGCCGCGAAAGTTAGCCGGACCTCGCCACAGACGAGCGCGTTTTCGGAGTGCCGCGTCCTCCCGTGCTCACGGAGCACATCCCCGAGCGTCAGGGAATGAATGACGTCCATTGCACCGGATCCTTCCTCTCCCGTCTACGAACAGCGCCACCAATAAGGAGAAGAAAGGTATCCTCTATTCTCCCGGACGACAAGGCCACCTAGCTGGTAGAGGAGTCGAGACATGGACCGCCAGCCGCTCGAGCATGTGCGCGTCGTGGACCTGACCCGCCTTCTCCCCGGGGCCTTCTGCACATTAATGCTGGCCGATCTCGGCGCGGACGTCCTGAAAATCGAAGAGGTTGGGCGAGGCGATTACATCCGCTCCTTCCCACCGATGAAGGGGGGGTTCAGCGCCGGCCATCTTGCCCTCAACCGCGGCAAGCGATCGATGACTCTCAACCTGAAGAACCCCGCCGGCGCTGAGATCCTTAGGCGGCTCGCGGCGTCGGCCGACGTAGTCGTCGAGTCGTTCCGTCCTGGCGTGATGGACCGGTTGGGCGCGGGATACGAGACGCTTCGCTCGATCAATCCTCGCTTGGTGTACTGCGCGATCACCGGGTTCGGGCAAGACGGCCCCTACCGACGGCGTGCCGGTCACGACATCAACTATCTCGGCCTCGCCGGCGTCCTCAGTATCACGGGGGGCCGGGATGGGCCCCCGATCATTCCGGGCGTTCAGATCGCAGACATCGGGGGTGGCGGGCTCATGGCTGCAGTGGGCATCCTCGCCGCGCTCGCGGTCCGGGATCGGACCGATCAAGGTCGCCTGGTCGACATCTCCATGTTCGATGGTGTGCTCAGTTGGGTCTCCGCCTACGCGGCGGAATACTTCATCAGCGGCGTTGTCCCCAAGCGCGGCGAAATGATGCTAAACGGCGGCCTGGCCTGCTACCGGCCGTACCGATGCTCGGACGGAAAATACGTCTCGCTCGGCGCACTCGAACCCCAGTTCTGGGCCGCGTTCTGCAATGCTATTGGGCTCCCAGAACTCATCGATCGTCACTTCGCGCCACTCGACGAGCAGGAGCGCATGGCCGCGCAGATCGAGGAGGTCATCCAGACGCGTCCCCGCGATGACTGGGTGCGGCAGCTATCGGATCTGGACACCTG
The DNA here is from genome assembly GCA_040905475.1 of Actinomycetota bacterium. Taxonomy (NCBI): domain Bacteria; kingdom Bacillati; phylum Actinomycetota; species Actinomycetota bacterium. The sequence continues at coordinate 31,358 of JBBDRM010000173.1, read as the reverse complement.
CGTCGCCGCAGTCAACGACATTGCCGAGGTGCTTTCTGACCCTCATGTGGTTGCGCGCGCCAACGTGGGCGTACAGCCCACGCCCGAAGGGCCTATCCGTGCCGTCCGCGGTCCCATTCGGCTGGGCGAGTCTCCCCGCGAATTCCCATCGGCTCCCGAACTCGGTCAGCACACGCTTGAGGTGCTCGAGGACTTGGGTTATTCGGTAGAGGAGGTCGCCGGACTGCGATCGGCAGGGGCGGTCTGAGCAATTAGCCGCCTCGGTGCGAGTTTGAAATTGAGTATACTCGTTAGGTGTCGGGGCGGGAGTCGCGGAGCGCGGGCCCGGCCGATTCTGGGAGGGATGGGCATGGAAGTGGACCTCGCGGGCAAGGCCGCGATCGTCACCGGGGCCGGGCGTGGCATCGGGCGTGCTTACGCCGAGGCGCTCGCCGCGTCTGGGGCGGCGGTCGCTGTCGCTGACATCGACGCCGCTGGTGGCGAGGAGACGGTGAAGCTCATCGCCGAGGCCGGAGGCCGCGCGATCTTCCTGCAGATCGACGTCTCCCACGAAGAGAGCACACGAGTGATGGCCACTGCGACGGCCGACCATTTCGGGGGAGTTGACATCCTCGTGAACAACGCGGGGATCTGGGGCGGCCTCACCCCCGTCCCCATCGGAGAGCTACCACTAGATCGCTGGAACAAGATCATGTCCGTGAATCTCACCGGAATGTTCCTCTGCGCGAGAGCGGCCGCGCCGTTCATGATGGAGCGGGGTGGCGGCGCGATCGTGAACCAAAGCTCGATCGGCGCCTACACCGGCGGCCCCAAGATGGCGGACTACTGCACGTCCAAGGGGGCAGTGGGCGCGCTCACGAAGACGCTGGCGCGCGCCTATGGTCCCCAGGGGATCCGCGTTAACGCCGTGGCGCCCGGCTCAATCGCGACGGAGGCCACGATCGAAATCCTCTCCGATCAGGGAGTCGAGCGATTCGTCGACCAGCAGTGCATAAAGCGTGCGGGGCAGGCCGACGACCTCACCGGTCCCCTGCTCTTCCTCGTGAGCGATCAATCCAAGTTCGTTACCGGCCAGGTCCTCGTCGTCGACGGCGGGATCGTCATGCAGGGGTGATTCATTTGCCCGTCAACACGCCCGGCGCCGATGCCGATCCCGATGAGGACGCGCTCGTCGAGGAGTTCCAAACGTGGCTCGCGTCCAACACGCGTTCGGAGTGGCGCGACATCGAACGCCACCGGCCCTTCGATGAGCGCGCCCGCGCATCGCGCGACTGGGAAGCGGCTCTCGGCCGCGCCGGCTGGCTCGGGCTCACCATCCCGACGGAGTATGGCGGCCGTGGCATGTCCATGAAGGGCGCCGCCCTGATCGCGGCCAAACTAGCTGAAGCCGGAGCCCCCGAGCTCTTCAATACGGTCGGACTCGATACGGTGGCGCCGGCCCTCGTTCGCTACGGCACTGAGGAACAAAAGCGCAGGTTCCTCCCCGCCATCCTGGCCGGGCAGCTCTGGTGCCAAGGGTTTTCCGAGCCGGATTCCGGCAGCGACCTTGCGAGCCTCAAGACGCGCGCCGAGTGGCAGGAGGACCGCTTCATCGTCAACGGGCAGAAGGTATGGAGCTCGTTCGCCTCCGTCGCCGACTACTGCATCCTCCTGGCCCGAACGGATCCTGAGGCTCCCAAACACCGAGGGATCAGCTGCTTCTTGATGCCGATGAGCGCTCCCGGGCTCGACGTCGTGCCCATCCGTCAGATCACAGGCGACGCCGAGTTCTTCGAGCTCTTCTTGAAGGACTGTGAACTCACCCCGGAGGATCTCCTCGGACCGCCGGGCGCCGGATGGCGGATCACGATGGACGTGCTCTCCCACGAGCGGAACTCCATGTTCACGCTGCTCGGTACCGTGCATCGTGATCTCGAGGGGCTGCTCGACCTGATCCGCAGCCTGCCGGCCGACGCCATCGGCCGCGCAGAGCTAGAGTCTCGCGCAGTTGACGCGTTCGTCCGTGAGACGATCGTTCAGTGGAGCAACCAACGCGCGACTGAATGCATGGCCGCCGGGCAACCCGATGTCAGACTCGATTCGACGATGAAGCTCACGTGGAGCGAGCTGCACCAGGAGATGGCTAAGATCGCAATCGCCGCCGTCGGCCCGTTCGGTCTCGTCGAGGCGCACGACCCCTCGGCGCTCGACGAGGGTCGTTGGCTCTTCACGTATCTCCACTCGCGCGCCGAAACAATTTACGCCGGCACGTCCGAGATCCACCGCAACATCATCGCCGAACGCGTTCTAGGTCTCCCGAGAGACCAGCGCGCCTAACTCCTCATCGTTGGCGGAGCCGGCTCTCTCGGGCCGGGAACGACCGCCGACCGCCCGCCGTCCTGCGACCTTTTCTATCGATCCAGGCGGTGATCCGAGGAGCGCCGGGGAGGACACTGAAACCTAATATAGTGTACTCTTCCCTGCGGCCCCGCCTCGCTCCGGGCGACCGGACTGCGGGTCGATGGACGAGGCGGCGCCGGACATAGCCCCAAGCCTCTGATGAAACCGGGGAATGATGGGTCTCATTTTCGCGGGCTTTGAGGTCACTTCTCCCGTGGTGCTCCTCGGAGCTGTCACCGGAATGACCTACGGCATCCTCGCCGTCGGCCTCGTCCTCATCTACCGGTCCAGCCGCATCGTCAACTTCGCTCACGGCGAGATCGGCGCCTTCGGGGCCGCGCTCTTGGGACTCGCCGTGACGCGGTGGCGCGTCCCCTACTGGATTGCCTTCCTGCTTGCCCTCACCGGCGCGGCCGCGGTCGGGGCACTGGGCGAGGTGGCGATCGTTCGGCGACTCCGCCGAGCGCCGTCGCTCATGAGCATCGTTGCGACACTGGGCTTTGCCCAGTTCCTCATCTTCTTCTCATCGGCGTTCAACGCTCAGGCCACCGCCGGACAGGCGTATCCACAGCCCTCGTGGTTACCCGAGTTCGATGTGGGGCCGCTTCGCGTGACCCCCTCGTACTCTGGGATGCTCTTCGTGACCCCGCTCCTCGTCCTCGCGCTCGCTCTGTTCCTCAAACGCAGCCGGACCGGGTTGGCCATACGGGCGTCAGCGAACAACCAGGACGCAGCCCGGCTATCTGCCGTGTTTGCGAGCCGGATGTCGACTCTAACCTGGTCGATTGCGGGGGCTGTGTCTGCGTTCACCGCGATCATGGTTCTGCCGACCCGTGGCTTCACGAGCCAGCAATTCCTGGGTCCTGGGCTCCTCCTCCGAGCCCTCGCCGCCGCCGTCATCGCGCGGATGGTTAGCCTTCCGGCAGCCCTCGCCGCCGGCATCGGCATTGGTATCCTCGAGCAGCTCCTCCTCTGGAACTCCCCGAGCGGCGGATTGGTCGAGGCGATGCTGTTCGTCGTAATCCTGGTCGCTTTGCTCCTTCAGCGGCGGTCGGGCGTCCGCGAAGAGGAGCGCGGCGGCTGGACGGCAGTTCAGCCGTGGCTCCCGCTTCCGGACCGGCTCCGCGAGATCCGGTCGATCCGAAATCTCGGCAGGATGGTCGCCGGCGGGGGATTCGCGGTCGCACTCGTCATGACGCTGTTCATCACCAACGCCACAGCCATCATCCTCGTGGCGATCGCGGCCTTCGGAATGGTCGGTCTGTCGCTGGGTATCGTGACCGGCCTCGGAGGGCAGCTCTCGCTCGGCCAGTTCGCCCTCGCCGGCGTGGGAGCCACCGCCTCGTTCGCCGTGGCGACGAGGACGGGAAACTTCTTCTTAGCCTTCGCCTGCGCCGGCCTGGTCGCGGGGGCGGTCTCCCTCGTGATCGGCGTACCGTCCCTCCGCATCCGGGGGCTAATGCTGGCCGTCACGACGCTCGGGTTCGCGCTCGCAGCCGAGTCCTGGCTTTTCCGGCAGGGCTGGACCCTCGGCGACGGAGCAGACCCCGGACGACCGATCATCGGCTCGATCGCCATCGACACCGGCAAGAAGTACTACCTGTTCTCGCTCGCGGTGCTGGCAGGTGGCCTGTGGATCTCCCGGAACGTCTGGCGAGGCGGGATCGGATTGCGCCTGCGCGCGCTTCGCGACAACGAGGACGGCGCGCGGGCGTTCACGATCCCGGTGACCCGTGTGAAACTCCAGGCGTTCGTCCTCGGCGGGTTCCTGGCCGGCATAGCCGGAGCCACGTACGGTCATGCGCTCTCGTTCCTTTCGGGGCTCGCGTTCCCGATCTCCGCCAGCATCGACGTCGCCGCCATGACCGTGCTCGGTGGGATCGGGATCCTTACCGGGCCAATCATCGGAGCGCTGTACATCATCGGCGTGCCTCGATTTATCGACCTGGACAGCGCGGGCCTCGCGGCCACCGCGCTCGGCTGGCTGATCCTCATCATGTACTTCCCGGGCGGCATCGCGCAGCTGCTTGCCGCGGTGCGAGGACGGATCATCGGCTTCCTGGCTCGACGCGTAGGCGCCGACCCCGAGGCGCCGGGCTCGGAGGAGTTTCCGACGGCGGCTCCCGACCTCCCGGTCGGCGCCCGGCTCATTCCCCCGGCGGAACGCAACGACGGCGAGGTACTCCTCGAGGTTCGCGACCTGACGAAGCACTACGGAGGCGTGCGCGCCGTGGACGGCGTCGACCTAACCGTCCGCCCCGGGGAGACACTGGGCATCATCGGGCCCAACGGCGCGGGAAAGACCACCCTCTTCGAGCTCATCGGAGGGTTCGTCCGCCCTGACTCCGGCCGCGTGCTCTTC
>JBBDRM010000173.1:0-26607 GCA_040905475.1 Actinomycetota bacterium | reverse complement strand
GTGCTCTTCGCGAGCCACGATGTCACGCGGCTTGGGCCGGAGCGGCGTGGACAGCTGGGACTGATTCGGTCGTTCCAGGACGCGCGACTGTTTCCCACGCTAACCGTCTTGGAAAGTGTCGCGCTCGCGCTCGAGCGCGCGGATCCCACCTGGTTCCTTCGATCCGTGCTCGGCGGGCACGCCGCCGAGCGGCGGAAGAAGGAGCGCGCCCGCGAGATCATCGGCATGATGGGACTCGACGGATACCGCAGCCGGCAGATCTCGGAGCTGTCTACCGGCACACGCAGAATCGCGGAACTGGCCTGCCTCGTCGCGCTCGAACCTACGCTGCTGCTACTCGACGAGCCGTCCTCGGGGATCGCCCAGGCCGAGACCGAGGAGCTCGGGACGCTGCTCGTTCGCTTGCGGGAGTTCCTCGGTGTCACACTCGTGGTGATCGAGCACGACGTGCCTCTCATCATGGGGATCTCCGACCGCGTCGTGGCGATGGAGTCAGGTCGGATCATCGCGGACGGGCCCCCGGAAGTCGTCCGGCACGACCCGCAGGTCGTCGAGTCCTATATCGGGGGCGACGTGCGTTCCGTGCTTCGCTCAGGCGTGGGTGCTGGCGAGCTGGAGGGCCGGGTCGCGGCCGGCGGTCGGTGCACCGTCGTGACGCGCGCCGGATCCCGCTGCTCGCGCGCGGCCGGGCCGGACGGCCGATGCGTACAGCACAGACGCCAAGCGGTGTCGGCTGGGAGTGCCAAGTGAGTCCGACGCCGCGCGAGCGCAGGATAGGGCGCCTCGGCGTCCTCGTAGTGAGTGCGGCGCTCGTCGCCATCACATCGCTCGCCTCGTGCGCGGCCCGAGGCCTTGCGTTCCGCATCGACCATCGCCTCGAGATTCTGAGCCCCAGCGACCGCGTGGAGGTTCGCCTGCCCTTCGAACTACGCTGGCGCGCTCGCGACTTCCCGGTGGGTGCGGCAACGATCGGAGGGAACGGGAACTACTTCGCCGTCTTCGTCGACCGCGCCCCCATGGGGCCGAACCAGCCGTTCCGCGCGCTCGCGGACACCGACTGCAAGCGAACGCGGGGATGTCCCGACGAGCAATGGCTGGCCGATCATCAGATCTACCTCACGACCAGCACCTCGCTGACGATCACGTCCTTGCCGGACGTGCTGCCCGGCAACACTCGGCCGGGAGTGAAGGAACCCCACGAGATTACGATCGTTCTCGTAAATGCGACCGACCAGCGCATCGGCGAGTCCGCGTTCACCATCGAGTTCTTCTTCGTCCGCGACCGCTAAGGGAGAACCGCATGAGAACTCGAATGCCCACGCAGCGCCCGGAACCGCGGGGGGGGAAGGCCAATACCGAGGTCTTGGACGAGATCGCCCAGCGCCAGGAAAAGCTCCGCCGTGTGGGGCGCTCGCTCCTCGGCGTCGAAGGAACCGACGAGCAAGCCCCGCCACTCCGGCAGGGCGCGCGCGCATCGGGCGTCGGCTGGTATCCGCTGATCGCGCTCGGGATCCTGGTCGTAGTCGACGAGTTCCAGGGGTACGGCTTCGCCGTCCTCGGTCCGGAGATCAGTCGCGCGCTAGGCATCAGCAAGGCCACGCTTGGGGCGCTCCTGGCCCTCAAGCTCCTCGCGATCACGCTCGCGACGCTCCCCATAGCGGCGTACGTGCAAAGACGGCCCCGCCGCGCGCTGGTCGCCATCACGATGGGATTCGGGTGGGCCCTGGCCACGCTGTTCACCGGTTTCGTGGTCAGCCTTTGGGGCTTGCTCGTCGTGATGGTCGCCGACGGACTCGCTAGCGGTTCCGTGCGCGCCGTCCACCAACCGCTCCTGGTCGACTCCTACCCGCCGTCGTTCCGCGTACGGGCGCTGTCGTTCCACCGCGGCGCCAACCGGACGGCACAGCTCATCGCACCGTTGCTTGTGGGCCTCGTGACGGCCGTCCTTGGCTTCACCTGGCGGGGGGTGTTCCTCGCGATGGGGGTGTTCTGCCTCGCCGCTGCCCTCTTCTCGGTGCGCCTTCGCGATCCGGGGTTCGGAAGCTGGGACGTCGCGCGGGTCCGTCAGGTGGTGCGCCGGGATGTGGGAGCCGCCGACGCGGGGATCGTCCAGGAAGAGGTGTTACTCGGGTTCTTCGAGAACATGCGGCGGCTCCTGATCATCCCGACGGTGCGCCGCGTCTTGACCGCCTACGCGGTCCTCGGGATGTGGTTCGTTCCCCTCGAGACGTTCATGTTCTTCTTTCTCAACGACCGATGGAACATGGGGCCCGGCGCCCGCGCGCTGTTCTTCGCCGGCATGTCGCCTGCAGCGCTGGGCGCGCTGTGGTGGTATGGGAGACGCGGCGAGCGATTGTTCCGCACCAACCCCCGGCTGCTCGTTGAGCTCTCGAGCCGGGGCGCGATTGTGATGGTCGTATCGCTCCTGGTCGCGGTCGCCTCGCCAGTTTTCGTGGGGATGCTCCTCTTCTTCGCGGTGTCGTTCGCGTCGGCGTCCGTCCTCTTCCCGTCGCTTTCCATGCTGCTGCTCTCAGTCGTCCCGCCGACGGTGCGCGTTCATGCTTCCGCGCTCTCGGGCATCGCCCTCGCAGCCGTCGGCGGCATGGGCGGCCTCCTCCTTCTGGGCGGCATCGACAGGCGCTTCGGCGTCGCGATCGCGGTCGCCTCGCTGTCGATCCCCGGAGCCGCCGCCGCGCTGATCCTGCGCGGCGCTCGCGAGACGGTAAACGAGGACCTCGACCGGCTGATAGACCACGTCGTCGAGGAGGAGGAGATACGCACCATGAAGGAACGGGGGATCTCGCTCCCGATGCTCGCCTGCCGGCACCTCGATTTCTCGTACGGGCGGCTCCAGGTGCTCTTCGATGTCGACTTCACCGTCGAGGAAGGTCAGATGGTTGCACTCCTCGGGACGAATGGGGCCGGTAAGTCCACGCTCCTTCGCGCGATTTCCGGCCTCGGCCTGCCCTCGCGCGGAAGCGTGCACTTTCACGGCGCGGACATCACGTATCTGGACGCGGAGCGGCGGGTCGGGCTGGGCATCACGCAGATCCCCGGAGGTCGCGCGGTGTTCGGATCACTCAGCGTCGTCGAGAACCTGCGCGTCTTCGGGTTCGGGCTCGGCAAGGACTCCCAAGCCATCGAACACGGGATCGAGGCGACGTTCGAAGCCTTCCCGGGTCTCGCCGCGCGCAGGAACCAGGCCTCCTCAACCCTTTCGGGGGGCGAGCAGCAAATGCTCGGCCTCGGGAAGGCGCTGATCCTTCATCCACGGCTGTTGCTCATCGACGAACTTTCGCTCGGCCTCGCACCGAAGATCGTCGGCCAGCTCCTCGAGGTCCTCCGGCGGATCAACGCTACCGGGACGGCGATCGTGCTCGTCGAGCAGTCGGTGAACATCGCGCTCGCGATCGCGCAACACGCGTACTTCATGGAGAAGGGCGAGATCCGGTTCCAGGGCGCGGCGGCAGAGCTCATCGAGCGTCGAGACCTGCTGCGCTCGGTGTTCCTGGAAGGAGCCACGAAGGGCCTGGGCTGACGCGAACAGGAGCAGGCCAACACCCGGTACGGTGGGCGGAGTCTGCAGCCGACCGTTACGAGGAAGAGGCTTCCGACGCGGCGGCGGCCGCCGCGAAGTGGGCGGCGGCGGCTTCGGCGACCTGAGAGTCCTCCTCGTGCTTAGCGCCGCTCACGCCGACGCCGCCGACACTCGTCCCCGCGTACTTCAGGGGGTAGCCGCCCTGCACGACCCAGATGTCGTGGCGGGACGACATCGCCCGCCAGAGCGCCTCGTTCTTGGTCAAGCGATTGTCGATGAAGTCCGCCGTCGACACGGCCACGCCCACACCGAAGACGGCCTTACCCTTGGCTGCCTCCTCTGCTTTTCCGGGTGCGCCGTCCATGCGTGAGGAGGCGACCGTGTTTCCGTTCGCGTCCACGACCACGACCGCGATCCTTACGCCCATCTCCTCCGCCTTGCGAAGCCCGGCTTGAATGGCCCCTTGGGCGGCGGCAAGCCGGACGTGGGGTTGAAAGCGTACGAGGCCGTCCTCTTTCATCTAAGCCCCTCCCGGATCGATGCGCCTTCTCCGTGGCACTGAGTGTGCCGCAAAGCCGGCCCTGCTCCGCCTCAGATGATGCGAAGGTACCGCTCAGCGTTCTCCGCCATGAGCTTTCGCTTTGCCGACTCGGAGATCGTCGTCCAGGAGAGCGCAAGATCCGGCGAGTTCGGGAAGTTGCACTGCGGGTGGGGAAAGTCCGACTGCCACATGAGCACGTCCTCGCCCAGCACGTCGATGATGCTCTTGGCGAGCGGCTCGGCCTCATAGAACTCCAAACCCACGTAGATCTGGCCCTCGGCTGCATACTGGAGAACTTCCTTCTTCATATCGGGGATGGCCGCCCGCATGTAATCCACCTGTCCCTGGAGCCGGTAGAGCCAGAATGGAAGCCATCCCGCGCCGACCTCAGCGAAGCCGACGCGGAGACGCGGGAACCGGTCGAAGAGACCGCTCAGCACCAGGTAAGCCACGAGCCGCTGAGCCCCCCAGGGGTGCGCTGCGGCGCGCGCAGCGACCGCGTTCCCCCAGATGTCACGGTACCCCGGGAAGTACGGCGGCTCGAAAAAAAACGAGTGATGGAGCATCGGCAGGTCCGCCTCGTCCATCGCAGACCAGATCGGGTGTAGGTCCGGGTCGTCAACGGGAAGATCCTGCGGCAGGTTCACCGTCACCGCGGCGACGCACCGCTCGTTCGACCACCGCTTGACCTCGCCTGCCGACCATTCAGGATCGGCTCCGCTCACCTGGATCGACGCCTTGAGCCGGTCCGGGTCGGCCTCACAGTACCAGGCGATGTAACGGTTATATGCGCCGAGAAGCTCAACCGAAAGGGACGCATCGAGCGCCGTGCTCGCCATCGCGAAAGTGCCCGGGATGAGGAGATGCCTATCGGCACCCTCGCGATCCATAGCGCGAAGCCGGCCCGACGGGTTATCGTGCCACGTGCCGATCTCGGGTCCGTTCTCGAGCTTCTTCACCGCGTCTCCGAGCTTTTTCCGCCAGTTGCCTTCTTCGCCGGTCTTTCCGCCGAGCGGTCGGTCGAACTTCCAGGGAGCGACGTTTAGGGCGAGATACGGCTTGTCGTAGTCCCCGAGGTCGGTTCGGAGCCGCTCCTGGAGGATCATGTAGGGCTTCAGCTCATCCCAGCGTCGGCGGAGCTCGTCGCTTGCGTGCTCGAGGAGCAACTCCATCGCAGGCACGACGTGGGTGTCGGTGTCGACGATTCTGTATCCGTTTTTCATGGCGATTCCCTTCCTCTCACCGAGGTCCACCGCCCGATCCGTTGAGACCTTCATTCGCATCGCCTTCGAATCCGGCCAGCACGGTCGAAGGCGGCACGCCCGGCGTGCGGGAGCGCCTGTCGGCGACGAACCGGACCGCATCTCGCCGCCCGATGGAAAGACGGGACCACGACATCTGCGACGTCAGCTGGACGAGGCCCGTCTCGAAGCAGAAACCGAGCGCCCCGAACACCTGATGCACGTGTTCGACGATTCGCTCAGCGGCCTGGTCTGCCCAGAGCCACGTGAGCGCCGCGGCAACCGGCGCGTCCGGCCTTTCCTCGTTCGCGCGCCATGCCGCGTCGAGGACGCCGAGGCGCAACCCCTCCAATAGATTCAGGCACTCGGCCAGCCGGAACTGCACGGCCTGGAACGACGAGAGCGGTTGGCCGAACTGCTCACGGGACTCGGCGTGCTGCGCCGCCATGGAAAGCGCTCCGCGCCCGAGACCCTCGAGGGCGGCGGCTCCGAGGAGCCACCGTCGCGGCGCCATACGATCCCACCCTACCGCCGCCGGTCGCGAGATCCAGCCGTGCGGCAGGAGGTAGGACGTCCGAGCCGCGGGCAGCGGGCCGGTCGCGAGGACTGTGCCGGTGCCCTGATCGACGACGAGGTCGGCCACCGCGCCCCATCCGACGACGACGTTCCCAGCAGAGCCGGGCGGAAGGCTCGTCACGACTGCGCCCCGTGCGACCGCCTTGACGGCTTCGGCGCAACCGGAGTCGAGCGCCATCTGGGCTTCCACGACGGGTCCCGGAAGCCCCGCACGTGATCCCTCCATGATCGCCACCACAAGGTCCACATCGGTTCCTCCGGATTGCGTTATGCCCGGGAGGCCGAACGAGGCGAGCTCCTTCCAGTCGGCGAGATCGAACCCGTCGAAATCTCCCAGCCGTTCCGCCCGCCGCGCGGAGAACCGCTGGAGCTCGCTCGCGAGCTGGATCGTTTGCTCGGGCAGTCGGAGGTCCATTACTTCCTTCGCTCGATCCCGAGGCCTCGCTGCGCGACGATCCCCATCTGGATCTCGTATGTACCGGCGGTGATGGTCGCCGTCGGCGCAGAGCGTACAAACGTCTCGATCTCGCCCCGCTCGAGCGAGTTCGGATCGTCAGCCTCGACGAGGGCGAGCGGTCCCACCATCCGCTTCGCGAGGGAGGCCACATGATTCTCGTACAGCGCGTTGTAGATGCGCGCGGTCGACGCCTCCCACGCGGGAACGCCGCCCTCTTCTTTGATCGCGACGACCTTGTGGTTGATGAGCTCGGCCGCGCGCCCGAACGCCAGCGCCTCGGCGAACCGTTCTTCGTACTCTGGGCCCGCGCCATCGGGGAGTCGCTCGAGGAGGCCGAGCATGCGCGTCGAGCGTGCGTAGCGAGCCGTCCCCGAACGCTCGAACGACAGCGCCGTGGTAGCCACCTCCCATCCGTGGTCGAGGGGCCCGAGTAAGGCACTCCGGGGGACGATCGCGTCGCGGAACGAGACCTGGTGGAGACGGTGAGTGCCTAGCGGCGTCCGGATCGTGCGAACCTCGACCCCGGGCGTCTCCATGTCGACGAGCAGCACCGACAGACCGTCGCGGCGCCGAGAGCCGGGCGTCGATCGCGTGACGAGGAAGCCGTAATGCGCGATATCCCCGTAGCTGATCCAGATCTTCTCGCCGTTGACGACGAAGTCGTCGTCGCGCACGAGGGCGCTCGTCTGGAGCGACGCGAGATCGGATCCTGCACCCGGCTCGCTGAACAGCTGCGCCCATTGCATCTCGCCCGCCGCGATGCGCGGGAGGAACACACGCCTCTGATCTTCTGTGCCGAAGCGCATGATCGCCGGGCCCACCCAGTTCAATCCCATGTACTGGCCGCCACGTGGCTCGTGGTGGGCCCACAGCTCCTGTTGCAGCACGACCTGGGTCCAAGCCGACGCACCGTGGCCGCCGTACTCAGCGGGCCAGTGCATTGTGAGCCAGCCTCTCGCGGCCATCTCGCGGCACAAGCGGAAAGACACATCGCTGGCGTCCCCTTCGCGAAAGATCCCGACCCAGTCCTTCGGAAGACGCTCCGCGAGGAACGCCCTCACGTCCTGCCGCAAGGCCTCATCGCTCGGGTCGAACTCGAAGTTCATCCGCCATCCCGTCCTGGCCTACACCGGCAGCGGGACGTCGGGGAGGGGCAGGCGCTCGGTCACGATGAGCTTGGGCTCGATGCCGTACATCTCATAGGCATTCGTACCGAGCATCTTGGCCTGGACGTCCTTCGGAACCCCCCACTTGTTCATGTGCTCGATAGCCTCCCAGGCGTCCTCCGCGTCGAAGTGCGGATAGTCAGACGCCCAGACGCCGATGTCGGCGTACCGCTTCCAAGTCTCGAAAACGGTCTCCTCGTCGCTCTCGAAGGCTATCCAGGAGCGCTTCATGAAGATTTCGCTCGGCCGCGCCTTGACCTCGGTGCCCCGGGTAGCCGTCCACAGCTTCACGCGGCCGTTGGCTTTGTCGAGGATGTAGGGGAGCCAGCTCGCGTTCGACTCGAGCACGGCGAGCTTGAGGCGCGGGAACTTGGTCCACAGGTCGTTGTGGAACGCCATCATGAGGAACGCCTGAGCATCGTGAGCGAAGCACAGCGTCTCGGAGACGATTCCGGTTCGTAGCCCCGAAGCCTCTGAGATCCGGTCGATGAACCAAGCGGTGCAGTCGGCCGGGTGCCTCGGCGTAGCCGGGAATGGGTGGATTCCGGCGACCAGGCCCGTCTCCTGGATGGCCTCCCACACAGGGTCGAACAAGGGACCGGCCGGGTAGCGACCGTCGATGACGTTCGGGCGAATGATCACACACTTGAATCCCAGCTCCGCCAGCCGCCGAACCTCGGAGATCGTGTCGTCGTTGTCGTGCTGCGGGATGATCCCGGCCGGGAAGAGACGCGTTGGTTCGGCCTTGCAGTAGTCGGCAATCCAGTTGTTGTACGCGCGGGCGAGCCCAAGCGCGGCCTTCGGGTCCTCGATGCAGGTGAATGTCATGCCGCAGTAGGTCGGCAGCAGCATTACCTGGTCGATCCCCATCAGGTCGAGGTCCTTGAGCCGCGCTTGCGGATCATAAGCTCCGCGCGCGACCGGGAATTGATCGACTCCCATGTTCATGCGCGAGAGCTTGTTCTTGTCCATGCCGGGGACAAGGATCGCTCCAAAGAACGCCATCGGACCTTTGACCTCGCGATGCAGCTTCCCATTAAGCCAAATCGTCCAACCTCCGTCGGGACTGTCTTCCTTCCACATCCCCTCGCGGACGGCTGATTGGAACTCCGGTTCGACGTACTCGGTCCAGATCTCCTGGGGCTCGAAGATGTGACCATCGCAATCCATGACCGGGAAGTCCTTCGTCATGCGTTCTCCGTTGCTGCTCATGCCGTCCCTCCCCTTCCATCGGCCCACGGCTGGAGACGCGCTTCGCCGCGCTTCTTCTCTCCCGCGAATTGAGTATGCTCTTCTCTTTATGTTGCCACCCAGCGGCGGAGTCCGTCAAGTCCTCGAAAAGTCGGCCCCCGGTGACCTCTCGCCGTGACACTCGAAGGGTAGCGGCCGGATTTGAAGCTCCCCCCTCAGCCGGTCGCGATACCCCCCGGCTTCCCGGGGTCCACCCCACTTCGCCGCTCGCCCTCGAAGCCGACAAACACACCGTTCGGGCGGGCGAAGTGGACGGTGGTCGGCTCCTCGACCGTAGGCTCCACGCGGAAGCCCGCTTCCTCGAGCGCGTCGGCGCCCGCCCGAGGCCATCGCGCGTCGAGAAGGACGACGTCGCCGGTCTCGATGTGAATGCGCGGAGCCTCCACCGCCTCTTGCAGCGTCAATCGCTCGGTCGCGAGCGCCACGAGGATTTGGGCGACCCCCGAAATGATCCGGCGGCCCCCCGCCGCGCCAAAGCCAGCGAACGGACCGCGTCGGTCGTCTGCCATCACCACAGGGGTCATCGCGCTCAGCACCCTCGCTCCCGGCCGGATCCCATTCGGCGTGTCCGGGCGCGGGTCGAAGTAAGCGATCCCGTTGTTCAAGAGCACGCCCGTCTCGGGATCCAAGATGCGCGCGCCTCCGTTCGCGAGGATCGTCGCCGTCAGCGATACGATGTTGCCTTCTCGATCCACGACCGTCATCTGCGACGTATGACCCGACTGGCCCGGTACGGTGGCGGGCCCCCTGCGAGAAGGCGACTCGCCGGAGAAGCGGTGAGGATCCGGCGCCGGCTCGCCGGCCAGGTGGGCGTCGAGCCGCGCGCGCGCATAAGCCCGAGAGCGCAGTCCGTCCCACGGAACGGAAACCTCCGGCGCTGTCGACATGTAGGCGAACCTATCTTCGAATGCCATGAGGAGCGCGCGAGCCCAGGCCACCGGGTCATCGTGGGGACCCTGCGTTTCGGCGAGCCGGGAGCCTTTGCGGACCGCCTCGTCGTAGATCTGGACGGCTTCCAGCACCGTAGGAAACCCAGATACCGGCGCTCCCGCGAGACGAAATCGGCCGAACGAAGCAGTCGGCGGGGACTCAATGATCGTGGGCCGGTATCGTTCCAGATCGGCCGCGCTGAGCAGGCCACCTCCGGCCCGCACCGCACGCACGATGGACTCGCCAATCTCGCCCCGGTAGAAGGCGTCGACGCCCTTCGCGGCGATGTGCTCGAGCGTGCGAGCGAGCTGCGGCTGAACGAGCCGGTCGGCCGGCCGCTCGACTGGACCGCGCAGCGCGGCGCCGCCCTTGAGGAAGATCTCCGCGCATCCCGGGTCGCGAGCGTACGAACGCGCCTCGCTGGCGAGCAACGCAGCAACGAACCAGTTGATCCGGAACCCATTGGCAGCGAGCGCGATCGCCGGCTCGAGCACCTGTTCGCGCCGAAGCCGCCCGTATCGCTCCTGCGCAGCCAACAGGCTCGCCACCGCGCCGGGCACCGCGACCGATTTCGGTCCGAGCATGTTCGCGAACCCCTCGACGTTCGGATAGTCGAAAAACTTGACCGACCATCCGCCCGACGCGAGTGCTCCGTCGGGCTGCTCGGCGGCGAGAGGATAGTGCTCTGGTGTCGCCTCGAACGGCGCCACCATGTGGCCCTCGACTACGATGAATCGCTCCGGATCGCGAAAGGCGATGGTGAGCGCGGCACTACCACCAACGCCACTCATAGGAGGCTCGACGACGCCGTCGGCGAAGGCCGCTGCGACCGCGGCGTCCACTGCGTTGCCCCCCTCGCGGAGCGCATGGGCTCCCGCTTCGGCGATCAATGGGTCCGGTGCGACGACGAGCCCGCCATCGGTCACGACCTCGTTGCAGTGGAGCCACCGGGCAACGGGCGGCCAAGACACCGCGCTCAATGCCAAGACCTCCTCAATCGGCGTACTGAGATCGTACAGACGCTCGCGCATCACGAAGCCCCGCCACATGCCGCGGTCGGCTCGGGGCGCTCGCGTTCGAGCTGAAAAAGAGTATAAGGTTTGACATGTGACCGTCAAGCGGCTTCGCAACCGATGACGCTCCGGAGCTCGTCAGTGGTCATCATCGGCGGGAGTTCCGGCATTGGGCTCGCGTGCGCCGTGCGCGCCGCTGAAGCCGGCGCCGACGTGACCGTCGCTGGGCGCGACGCCGCGAAACTCACAGACGCGCAAAGGGCGATCGGCGAAGGAGTGCGCGTCGCGGCGCTCGATATCGCCGACGAGAATGCCGTCCGCCGTCTCTTCGTGGGACTGGAACGCGTGGATCACGTCGTCGTCCTCGCGGGCGAGCCGATCTCTGCTCCTCTGGTCGCCTCCGACATGACTCTCCAGCGGCGCATCATGGACGTGCGCTTCTGGGGGGCCCTGTACGTCTGCAAGTACGCCGCACCCAAGTTACCGGCCGAAGGATCGATCACCCTGTGCTCCGGGGTGGCCGTGCTCCGTCCCCAGCGTGGCCGGCCGGTCGGCGTCGCGTCGGCCGCCGCGGTCGAGGGACTTGTCCGGGCGTTGGCCCTTGAATTCGCGCCGATCCGAGTGAACGCCATTTCCCCCGGCCCGACCCGAACCGGGGTGTTCGATCGATACTTTAACGAGCGAGCGGAGGAGGTCGTCGCTAGTCTCGCCGAACGGCTGCCGGTCCGCCGGATCGGCGAGCCGGCCGACGTGGCCGAAGCCATCCTGTTCCTGATGTCCAACAGCTACGTAACCGGAATCACGTTGCACGTCGACGGCGGTTATCCCCTCATATGAAGGAGAGGAGAGCATGAGCGCACTGGACGATCGCACCGACGTCGAAGAGGTCCTGATGCGCTTGATCCGCGCGCTTGACGAGCGGGACTGGGACGCGGCGGCCTCCTGCCTGACCGAGGACTTCCGCTACGCTCAGCCGGTTAAGGGGGCGTTCGTGTCATCGGGCGAGATCGCAGGACGCGAGGCGTTCCTCGAGATGGCGCAAAGTATTGAGCGGCGAGCGTCTCTCGTCCAGCACTACCTCGCCAATGTCGTCGTCCGAGTCGACGGGGATGAAGCGCAGGGCTGGGCCAGCGCCTTCGTCGTCCATGTGTTCGGCGAAGGCGAAACGAGCGAAGTCGTCCACAGCGGCGCGCGGATGGAGCATACGTTCCGACGGACCGCAGGCGGATGGAAGGTAGCTCGTCTCGTCGGCGTGCCGATCTGGCGAGACGCGCGGTTCTTCGGCCTCGCACGCGGGACGCTCGCGCCGAGTGGTTCCTGAGCGAACTCCTCAGGGCCGCTCGGCCAGCGTGAGGATCCAGCGACGCTTCAGGACCTCTTGCCGAACTTGCGTCAGGCCCGCTGCGCACAGCGTTGCTTCGTACTCATGTCGGAGGAGGTAGCGCCCCCCGTGACGCCGGATCGCGTTGGCAAGCCGTTGAACCAAGCCACGCCCCTCTACATCTGCGAGGAGCGCGCGACCACCCGGCCGCAGGACGCGCGCGATCTCTCGGAATCCATCCTCGGGCGAGCTCCAATGGTGCAGCGACAGCGACGTCGTGACCACATCGAACGCGGCGTCCGTGAAAGGCAAGCGCTCCGCATCGCCGAGCAGGAAGCGCCCGGGCACCTTCGTGTGGGCGACGGCTGCCATTGCGGGACTCGAATCCATCCCGGTCGCCAGGATGCCGCGCGCGGCCGCCTCAGCAACGACGTTCCCCGTTCCGGCGCCGACGTCCAACATACGTTCACCGGCTCGTGGATCAGCCAACTCAAAGATCCTTTGGTACAGCGGTCGCAAAAGATAGCCGCTCAGGCCGCGGTCCATCGTCGTCGCGAAGCGTTCCCACTGCTCGGTTTCGGCTTGGGGCATCGCTCACCTCTGCGGATGGTCGTCGACCAATCTGGACCTAGACAAACAGGATACTATTTTTACTTGGGGGGCCCGGAGAGTGTCAAGAACGACCGCAAAGCTCAGGAGGCCGATTACCTAGGTTTCCCGCCATAGGGACTTGTGGTGGCGGCGGCCTTGACGCGGGAATGGGGCGGCTGCCAGGATGATTAAGGAAGCTGAATTTCGCTCGGGCGGAGGTCTGAGTGCCGTACACGAACTCGTCGGGCGCCAAGATCTGGTGGGAGGAGGAGGGCCGAGGTGAGCCGCTGCTTCTCATCATGGGGACCGGCTACACGCTCGAGACATGGCATCGGGTACGGCCACTCTTGGCCGAGCGACATCGCCTGATCCTGTTCGACAATCGCGGCGTGGGAAGGAGCGAAGTCCCCGAGGGGCCGTACGAGATCGGACAGATGGCGGCCGACGCCGTGGCCGTTCTGAACGCCGCGGGCGCGCGGGTCTCCCACGTCGTGGGCGCCTGGCTCGGTGGAGCAATCGCCCAGGAACTCGCGTTGGCGTATCCCGAGCGCATACGCTCGCTCGTTCTGGTCGGCACGTCTGCTTTCCGACACTCGGTCGATCCCGAGCCGGCCGCGCTCGAAATGGTGGCTCGGCGTGCCAGCATGACGCGCGAAGATGGCGTGCGCGCCGCCATTCCATTTACCTATGATCCCTCGACTCCGCAGGATCACATCGAGGAGGACCTCGCCATTCGCATGCAGACCTATCCGACCCCGGCGGGCTACGTAGGGCAGCTCAAGGCGGCTGCCGCCTACGAGAGTCGCAGCCGCTTGGGGGCCGTCCGTGCGCCCACGCTCGTCATTCACGGCGAGAGCGACCGCCTGGTTCCTGCGGCGAACGGCCAGGATCTCGCCCGGCTCATCCCCGGGGCACAGTTCGAGCTCGTGTCGGGTGCCAGCCACAACCTATTCACCGACAAGCCGGACGAGACTGTCGGGTTGATCCTCTCGTTCCTCGGTGGGATCAGGTCACGCTGACGCACGACCAGTTGTCCCCGACAGAAATTGAGTGTACTGTTTTCCCAGCCCACGGCTCCGGGAGGGATCGTGTCGACCGCTGATCGAGAGCTCTGGAACCCCGACGTTCAAAAGCGGGACTCCGACGCTGTGAACGAAGCCGCGACACGTGGCGTCGCCCAGGTGTGGCGCCGCATATGGGAGCTGCCCGTACCGTTCTATAGAAACAAGCTCGAAAAAGCCGGGTTCGACCGAGACACGGTGCCGCCCCTCGACGAGATCCCGAGGACGAGGAAAGAGGAGCTCCGCGCGGACGAGGAGCGTCATCCTCCATTTGGGACCTATCGGTCGGTCGAGCTGACGCAGGCTGTGCGCATCGGATCCTCGACGGGAACGACCGGCAAGCCGATGCTCTTCTTCTACAGTCCGAACGACCTCGAAGTTCACATCGAGGTCGCGCGCCGCAACCTCTGGAGGCATGGGTTGCGGGCGGGGAACCGGTTCACGCACAGCTGGCCTCAAGGCTTGTACCCGACCGGCGTGTCGGCCGGCCGCCAGTATCTCGATCTCGGCATCCTGGAGATCCCGGTCGGACCGCCGATCCCCCGAGAGGTCGCAGCCGACCACATCCGGCTCTGGGACATCCTGCGCCCCAACGGGTTTCAGGTCACCGGCTCGCAGCTCCAGACCTACGAGGAGGCAGCCGTCGATGCCAGCGTCGAGTTCCCGAAACTCCTCGAAGGTGGCGTTCTTGCGTTCCTCGAGGCAAGCTGCCAGTTCGAAGGCCCCCGAAAGCGGATCGAGTCGGCATTCGGCGTCGAGCTGCGAAACATCGGCGGCGCGTCGGAGGTTCCTGGCCTCTCCACGAGCGACTGCCGCTATCACACCGGACTCCACACGGCGTCCGATCACTTCGTGATCCAGGTCTGCGACCCGGCCACCGGGCGCGAGGTGCCTCCGGGCGAGCGAGGCACGCTTGTGGTTACAGCGTTCGGAATCGACGCGACGTTCATCCGCTACGACCTCGAGGACATTGTGACAGCATCGACTACGCATTGTCCCTGCGGGGAGGCGGGAGCGCGATACACCCTGCTCGGGCGCGGCGCCGACATGGTGACCGTCGATGGGCGCGGGATCCTGCCGATCGACATCCAGCTCGCGCTCGAGGAAGCGGGTGCGCCTGAGTTCCAGATCGCCGGGCGCCACGACTCCTCGCTCAGCCTTAAAGTCGAGACCGAAGGCAGTGAGGCGGCGGTCGCAGGCCTCCTACGGGAGCGGCTGGACCTGCCCGTTGACGTCGCTGCCGTCGCGCCTGGCTCGCTCCCGCGCGCCGGTTTCAAGCCCCGCCGGATTACGTGACGGAGAGCCCGATGACGCACCATTCTACCGAGAGGATCGTGCCCTCCGGCGCGATGCTTATCGGCGATCGATGGGTGGGGGATTCCTCGCTCGGGCGCCCTTCTCACATCAATCCGGCGACGGGGAAGGTCCTAGGCTCGTTCGCCCTCGCCGGTCCACGCGAGATTGACGAGGCCGTTCGGGCCGCCCGAGCGGCCTTCGGCGAGTGGCGGGGCATGGTGGCACGGGACCGCCGGCGCATCCTCCAGCGAATCGCGCAGTTGCTCGAAGAACGCGTCGAGGAGCACAACACGCTACGCGCGCACGAGGCCGGCGTCCCCTTCAAGGTGCCACCGGACCGTCGCTGGCTCGCCGCCGAGTACTTTCACTACTATTCGGGCTGGGTCGACAAGTTGCGCGGAGAGTCACCGCCCGCGTACTCGGCCCCCTCGCTCGACTACACGATCCCCGAACCCTACGGCGTGGTCGCCGTTATCGTTCCCTGGAACGCCCCCGTCATGTCGGCTGCGATGAAGGCGGCGCCTGCGCTCGCGGCAGGGAACTGCGTCGTGCTCAAGCCTTCGGACCTCGGACCCTTCACCCCGCAGCTCTTTGGGCAGCTTTGCCTGGACGCAGGCCTGCCGCCCGGCGTTCTGAATGTGCTTCCGGGTGGGCAGGCAGCCGGCGAAGCGCTCGTCAGCCATCCTGGCGTCGACAAAATAAGCTTCACAGGAGGCGGCGCTACGGCGACGGCGGTGATGTCGGCGGCGGCGCGAAATCTCACGCCGGTCACCCTCGAGCTGGGGGGGAAATCGGCGAACATCGTGTTCCCCGACGCCGACCTGGATGCGGCCGCGGCGATGGCGTGCCAGACCGGGATAGTCAACGTCGCCGGCCAGGGCTGTAACCTGCCGACGCGGCTGCTCGTCCACGACACCGTCTACGACGATGTCGTGGAGCGGGTGGTCTCACGTGCGGGGGCGCTCAAGATCGGGCTTCCCTTCGACCCCTCGACGCAGATGGGACCCGTGATTAGCGAGAGCGCCTGCTTGCGCATCCTCGCGGTCATCGCGCAGGCGGTCGCCGAAAAGTCGGGCAAGCTCCTTATCGGCGGGCGGCGGCTCAGCGAGGATCTCGCCGACGGATTCTTCATCGCGCCGACGGTCTTCGGAGAAGTCGACAACGCGAGCCGTCTCGCGCAAGAGGAAGTCTTCGGTCCAGTGCTTTCGATCCTTCGCTTCCGCGATGAGGACGAGGCACTGGCGCTTGCGAACGGCACCAGATACGGCCTCGCCGGGTACGTCTGGACGTCCGACGTCAAGCGCGCGCATCGCGTCGCCGCCGCGCTCGACGCGGGCTGGATCGGGGTGAACGGCTTCCCTCCCATGCCGCCCAACGCTCCGTTCGGAGGCGTCAAGCAGAGCGGCTTCGGCCGCGAAGGCGGAGCAGAAGGCATCTTCGAGTTCGTGCGGGTAAAGAACGTTCACGTCGACCTCAACTGATGGGGTACGCGCCGCTCGCAGGAATCCGCATCCTTGACATCTCCCGCCTTTATCCGGGCGCGCTCACGACGGTGAAACTCGCCGACCTCGGCGCGGACGTCGTCAAGGTCGAGGAACCAAACCGGGGCGACTACCTCCGAACGATCCCCCCGCTGATCGGGGGCGAGGGAGTCATCCACCTGCTCTGCAACAGGGGAAAGCGCAGCGTCGCGCTCGATCTAAAAATGCCTGAGGCATTGAAAACCTTCCATGCCCTCGCGCGGACCGCCGACGTGATCGTCGAGTCGGCACGGCCGGGGCGGTGGCTCCAGCTCGGGCTCGACTTCGCCGCTCTTCGTCGTGAGAATCCGGTGCTCGTGGTCTGCTCCGTCTCGGGGTTCGGGCAAATCGGTCCGCTGGCTCCGCTCGCTTCGCACGGCATGAACATGGATGCCCTGGCCGGAACGCTCGTGCTCGGGGAGTGGGAGGCGCGGAAGCGTTTCATCACGTACGGATTCTCCCTCGGCGTCGAGATGGGGGCCGTGAACGCCGCGCTCGGGATCACAGCAGCCGTCTTCCGCGCGCGGGCAACCGGCGAGGGCGCCTGGGTCGACGCATCGTGCTGGGACGCGGCGTTCGAGATCCAGCGACTATCCGTCGCCGCACACCTGGGAGCCGGCGAATCGCTGGAGCGCCGCGAGCCGCGGCCGCTCTATGACCTCTACGAAACGAGCGACGGCAAGCTGATCCTATTCTGCGCGATCGAGCGCAAGTTCTGGGAGCGATTTTCCACGGGCGTGGGACGCGAGGATCTCCTCGACAGGTGGAGCGGAACCGATGTGGACTTCGGCGCCGATCGAAGCCTACGACCGGAACTCGAAGACATCTTCCTCAGTCAGACGGCAGACGCGTGGCAAAAGCATTTCCTCGATTGGGACATTCCCGGAAGCCGGGTGCTCGAGCTGGCCGACGTCCTCGACAATCCTCACCTGGTCGCCCGCGGGTTAGTGCGATCGGGCGCCCAGGGCGAGGCGCCATTCGTCGCGAACCCGCTGCGCTGGCACGACCGAGGCGAGCGGCCCGGCGACGACTCGAGGGCAGCCCCGGCACTCGGCGCGCACACCCAGGAGGTGCTCGACGAGTGGCTTGGAGGGAGATGAAGACATGAGCGACTGGGAGAAACGCATCGCCGAGCTCGGGGTAGAGGTGCCAGGCCCGCTACCGACAGGCGGACTTTATGCCCCCGTCGTCGTCGACGCGGGCGTCGCCTACACGTCGGGGATCGTGGCCGTGGCCGGGCCGCCGATCCGGACGGCTTACCCCGGCTGTGTCGGCAGCGACCTCTCGGTCGAGGAGGCACGAGCCTCGGCCCGCGGAGCCATGCTCAGCACGCTGGCCCAGCTCCGTAGTGTGCTCGGCGACCTCAACCGGATCGAGCGGTTCCTCAAGGTCACGGGCTACGTCCGGGCCGCCTCTGAATTCACGGAGCTTCCGACGGTGCTCGACGGTGCGTCGAACCTGCTCGTTGAGATCTTTGGCGACGAAAGGCGATCGGCGCGCACGACGGTCGGAGTCGCAGCCCTGCCGGGTGGCGCAAGCGTCGAGCTCGACGCGACGGTCAGACTCCGCGACTGACCGCGATGGCGCAACCGGTCGCGACGACACATCGGGTGCGAGCGGCAGCCGGCATCGGACTGCTGGCCGGTTTCTTGTCCGGTCTCTTCGGCGTCGGCGGCGGAATCCTGATCGTTCCGGGACTCGTCCTGTTCATGCGGATGGAGCAGCGGCGCGCGCACGGTACGTCTCTGGCGGCGGTCGTGCCGATCGCGGCCGCCGGTGTCATCGCCTATTCGATCCACGGCTCCGTCGACTGGGCGTCGGCCGCTCTGCTGGCGCCGGGGGCAGCGGCAGGGGCTCTCGTGGGGACGAGCGCCCTCCACCGATTGGGGCAGCGCACGCTGCGCTACGCGTTCGCTGGCTTCCTCGTGCTCGCCGCGGTACGGCTCCTCGTCGATGTGCCGAAGGCTACTGGGCGGGCGCCGATCGATGTAGCGGTGGCCGCGGGGCTCGTCGCCGTCGGGTTCATCGCCGGCTCGCTCGCAGGCCTCCTCGGGGTGGGCGGCGGCATCGTGATCGTCCCCGCGATGATTGTGCTCTTCTCGACGCCGGACGTAGTCGCCAAGGGTACGTCGCTCCTTGTCATCATTCCGACCGCCGTCGTCGGGTCGGTACGAAACATCGCGCGCCAGAACGCTGACCTTCCCATCGCGGGAGTGGCCGGCATGCTCGGCGTGGCCTCCACGCTAGGGGGGTCGCAGCTTGCTGCGCACTTGAACCCCACGGTCTCCGCGGTGCTCTTCGCCCTGTTGCTCATGGCGGTGGCCACGCGACTTCTCTTTCGGGGGTAGGGGCCGGCCCACTAGCCCAGGCGGTGCCGGGACGCGTCCAGGCAATTCCTCGGTGAAGTCAAAGGGGGACCGGTCTCCCAGTCCCCCTTTGCGCTGAGCGCGCCTTACAAGACTAACCGATGGTGATGCAAGCAGCCGCAGTTTTCTCCGTTGTTGTCGGCGGCTTCTGCGGAGTGATCAGTCTCACACTCGCCGGGTTGAGCGCGTTGAACCGGATCCCGTACGGTTGCTTCCGCACCATTACCCACGTCGCGTTAGTTGTCCCTCCGTATCCGTGGCAGTGGAAATTCCCGTTCTTTTGGATCTGGGTCGGGCCGTGAGCGCTCCCAACGAGCGACATGGCCGATAACACAACAGCTAGTAGAACGAGCGTGAGTACTTTCCTCATGTCACACCCCCTTCGAGCTAGGTCCCACGCGGACGCTGCATTCCTGCCGCTCATTTTTCGTCCGAATCGCGGTGTTGGAGGGACCGATTTTTGCTTGCATCGCGAAACAGGTCCTTATTGACAAGCTGCATGAATTCTGCGACCTTAATTAAGGATCCTCTTTTTGTCAAGGCTCGGAAGAGAGAGGGTAGGGACCATGAACCGACCTTCCACACGCGTCCGTCACTTCTTCACCTACCTGGCCATTACCATTTTGACTGTGACCGCCTGCTCGTCTACCACACGGCAGGCTACGAGCCCCGACGGTTCGCCATCCCCAGGCGTCAGCCCGACCGACAGCGGTACGCCGACGGTTGGTCCCTCGGGGCTTTCTAAGACGCCCGGCGGGGGGTCAGCCAAACCCGGGCCCAAATCGCTCGGCCCAGGCGGCGTCCAGCCGTCGACGAAATTCCCTCTCAAGGGCAAGGGGTACAACGAAAAGGAGGTCCGGATCGGCTTCTGGTTCCTCGTCAAGGGAAACGCGTGCCAGACGCTCGGGGCGTCCGGCCAATGCGGGACTGGGGATGACGACACCGAACTCAATGCCCTCGTAAAATGGGTGAACAGCAACGGGGGCATGGGCGGCCGCAAGCTCGTCCCGAAGGTCTACCGGACCGACGTGACATCCAGCAACTGGGCCGCGCAAGCGCAGGCCGCGTGCACCTATTTCACCGAGGACCAGGACCTAATAATGGCCGTCAGCGAGGGAGAAGCCGGTCGGCCTTTCGGTTCCAATTGCATAGCGAGCAAGGGCTTGCCGGTGATCGACCCGGCACACTGGACGTGGGACGCGGTGGAACGGAAGAAGGTCCTGCCTCTGTGGTATCAGCCGCAGCGCGCGGCGCCGGAGGACTGGGTGCCGGCGTGGATCGATGGCTTGTGGAACCAGGGGTTCTTCTCGAACAGCTCGAGGATCGGGCTCTTGCGATTCGACGCCGGACCGTATGACCGCGTGACCGAGAACATCATCAAGCCGCGTCTGGCCGCTCATGGTCTCAAGCTCGCTCCGAACGGAGAGGCCATCATCACCACGCCGCCCAGCGTCGCGGGATACGGGCAGCTGAACCAGCAGATCGCGAGCGCAATCTTGCGGTTCAAGGGCCCTCCAGCAATCGATCGGCTTCTGGTCTTTGAAACCATGTCGGAGATCTCGCTCTTCTTCTTCCCTCAGGCCCGGACCCAAGGCTTCTATCCGCGGCTTGGCGTGAACAGCTTCCAGTACCCCTACTCGATCCAAGGCGTCGCGACGCCCGCCCAGCTCGCTGGAGCCGTTGGAATCGGATGGCAGCCTTACTACGACGTCGCACCGGAGCAAGACCCAGGCGACAGCGCCCGTGCGGCGCTGTGCAAACAGGCCCTCCAGCAGGGTGGTGCTCCCCCCGGCGCCGGCCGCAATCCCAAGTGCGAAACGATCTTCTTCCTCAAGAGGGTCCTGGATCGAGCCGCGGTCGATTTCGGCATGACTCCGGCCGGGATCCGGACTGCCGCTGAGAGCCTCGGCACCTCGCTGCCGTCGGCAGCCGGTTTCGCGACGCGATTTGGCCCCGGTGATCATCAGGGGCTCGCCGCCTACCGTTACCTTGTCTATGACAACAAGGAATGTTCTTGCTTCAAGTACATGGGCGGAAACCATCCCTTCTAGTCGGTCGGGAAGGGGCTGCCCTGAAACGATCGTGTCTGCCGGTCAGAGCTGATCGGACAGGCCGAGAGATGGCGCCAAGGGGCCCGGCTACGAAACGCGGGCAGGGGTTCCGGCGGACCGGGAGCCTTGTGGTCGCTTCTCCTCGGGTGCCCGGAGCCAACCGGTGATGGCTTGAAGATGCCGAAGCATCCGACGTTCTGCTGTGTCGGGATCCTTCTTGATGATCGCCTCGGCGATCGCCGCGTGCGTCCGGTGCACTTCGCGAGCCGCCCACTCGTCTGAAGGAGGCGGCAGCGCTTGCTGGCCCGTTAGCCGGCCGAGGATCTGTACGAACAACCGCAATGCCGGGTTGCCGGTAAGATCGGCGATCAAAATGTGAAAATCATGGGTGTGCTCCGTTAGATTCTCCGCGACGAGCTGCTCCTCGCGTTCCAAGTAATTTTGGAGACGCACAATGCCGTCACGAGCAATGCGCGTGGTGGCCTGACGCACACAACTCAACTCGAGAGCCGTTCGAGCCTCGAAAAGATGGTGGGGCCCGATGTTCTGAAACTGCAACTGCAAGGCGACCGTCCGGACAACAGCGCCGATGTCCGGTGCCGTTACGACCAGGCCGCCACTTGGCCCGCGGCGCATCGCGGCGGCCATGTGGTGCTCGACGATACGCACAGCCTCGCGCAGCACTGCGCGGCTGACACCATATTGCGCGAGCAGCTCACCCTCTGAACCGAGCACTTCCCCGATCGGCCAGCCTCGAGCGACGATCTTCCCCTCGATCTGCTCCGCTACGATCTCAGCGAGCTTCCGACGGTCACCCTTGGCACGCAGCGAGAGGGCTTGTTCTGTCCGCGCCATGTGGCCTGCCTTCAGGTCGGATAGCAGTCTTAACACATTACAGTGTACCCTATGCTTTTCCAGAATCCGGGTTCCCCACAACCGTGGCTGATTAATTTCGCTCGATAGAGTATCCTCATTTATGATCCTGCTCTGATTGCCCGGTATTCCGAACGAGCTGGAGGTAGATTGGTCGCCCGGCTGATCGGACGATCCGTCGTTGTGATAGGTGGAAGCTCGGGGATCGGACTTGCGACTGCCCGAGGTGCTCAAGACGCTGGGGCACGTGTCAGCATCGCGGCGCGCAATCCGGAGCGACTCGCAGCAGCTCGAAAGACGCTCGGCGGGCATGTCAAGACTATTCCGGTGGATGCGACAAGCGAAGACGAAGTGCGCCGCTTGTTCGACCTTGTTGATGAAGTGGATCACGTCGCGACGTTCGCCGGGAGCCTGGCCTTCGGCCGGATCCTGGAAACCGACACCGATCAGCTTCGCGAGGGGATGGAAGGACGCTTCTGGGGCGCGGCGAACATATGCAAACACGCCGCGCCGCGAATGAACGATGGGGGTTCGATCACGCTGTGCTCGGGGGTTGCCGGCATTCGTTCCAGGCCAGGACGGAGCATGGGAGCCGCCTCGACGGTCGCCGTGGAAGCGTTTGCCCGGGCTACCGCGCTGGAGCTTGCCCCTGTTCGGGTTAACGCCGTGTGCCCTGGCGTGATCGATACGCCGCTTGCAGACGACCTCCTTGGTGCCCGCAAAGAGGAAGCGTACGCCGAGCAAGCCAAACGCATCCCCCTCGGTCGCGTTGGTCGAGCGGAAGAAGTCGCCGACGCAGTGCTCTTCCTCATGACGAACCCCTTCGTCACCGGGACCGTGCTCGTCGTCGACGGCGGTTACTGCCTCGTCTGAACGGCTAGGGAGCAGCTCATGAATGGTGTTGTCGCTTCGAGCGATCCACGCGCGGCGGCCGTGGGGGCTAGTGTCCTCCGAAATGGGGGGAACGCGGTCGACGCGGCGGTTGCAGCCGTGCTTGTGCTGTTCGTCGTGGAACCGCACGCATGCGGTCCAGGGGGCGACGCCTTCTTGCTCTACGCGGAGCCAGGCCAGGTACCTTGGGCGCTCGATGGATCAGGCTCGGTTCCCGCAGGACTGACCCAGGAGGCGCTCACGGCGGACGGACTCGAATGGGTTCCCGTGCGCGGCGGTCGCTCGGTGACCGTGCCTGGAGCCGTCGCACTCTTGGAAGACGCTCTTTTGCGGTTCGGGACGCGCACCTTCGGCGAGCTGGCCGGACCGGCGATCGACTACGCCCGCAATGGTTTTGCGGCTCGCAGGACGCTCGCTCAGACCGCGGTCCGAGCCAGCGCTCATGTCACGAAAGACCCAGTGCTCGGCCCGTTGTACTGTCCCGGAGGCGATCCCCTGCGCGCCGGCCAAAGGGTGGTGAATCCGTGGCTGGCTGACACGCTCGAACTGATCTCAAACGATGGGGCCGCTGTCCTCTACCGCGGCCCCATCGCCGACGAGATCATCAGGCGGGTCCGCGAGGATGGCGGCTACCTGACGCTCCAAGACATGAGTACTCACACGACCGCCCAGGTGGAGCCAGTGCAAACCACCTTCCGCGGGGCCACAGTCTGGGAGCTCCCCGAACCCACCCAGGGACCGGCGGTCCTCGCCGCGCTCGATCTGATCGAGCCGCGGCAAACTATCCGATGGGAGGAAGTGCTCGAGGCGATCGTCGCGGGGCTCGCTTCTGCGGGCATCGACCTTCGGGCCGTGCCACCGTCGCGGGTGGCCCCGGCTGGTCCTCGCGACACGACTTATCTCGCAGTCGTCGACTCGGCGGGGCGAGGCGCTTCGATGATCACCAGTATCTTCGCCGATTTCGGCTCTCATATCGGGATCCAGTCACTCGGTGGTGCCATTCAGAACCGGGCCGCAACCTTCATGGCGATGCGCCGCCAGCCGCGGCCGGGCAAGCCTCCACACACAACGATCCCAGGCCTGGTGACGAGACAGGGAGCCCTGGAGTACGTGCTCGGGCTCGCGGGTGGCTACGTCCAAGCGCAGGTGCAGGTGCAGCTTTTGATTCGATTGTTGGCCGAGGGGCTGGACCCGCAACCTGCCATCGACGCTCCCCGTATGCGCATGCTTTTCGGCGGGGAGATCGCGCTGGAGCCGGGCCACCCGCTCGCGGAAACGTACCCGGAGGCGGTCGGCCGCGAGGCCGGCCCTGAAGGATTCGGCGCCGCCCAGTGCGTCGCGCGGCGAGGCTCGCATCTTCTCGGGGGAGCCGATCCCCGGCGCGATGGCGCCGTGGCGCTCGCCTAGAGGCGCTGAGCCCGCGGAGAGGCAAACCCTCACTAGGTAAAC
This sequence comes from Actinomycetota bacterium, assembly GCA_040905475.1. Taxonomy (NCBI): domain Bacteria; kingdom Bacillati; phylum Actinomycetota; species Actinomycetota bacterium. The sequence continues at coordinate 2,475 of JBBDRM010000173.1, read as the reverse complement.
GCAGTTGGCATTTAGTATCCTCATATCGTGTCCCCTCCGGCGCGATCGTCCCAGCGTGCCGCCGAGCGCGGTCTCAAACGCGCCCTCGCCGCCTTCAGCTATCGCAACTACTTGATCTTCTGGGCAGGCGGGCTCCTTTCGAACATCGGCCGGTGGATCCAGGACATGGTGATGCCCTACATTTTGTACAGGCTCACGGGGAGCGGCTTCATCGTCGGCTTCGCTGCCTTCCTTCGATTCGCCCCTGCCATCGTCGTCGGGCCGCTCGCGGGGTTGCTCGCGGATCGATTCAACCGCCGGACCGTGCTGCTCGTGACCCAAATCGCACTCTCCGTCGTCGCCGTCGCCTTGTGGGCGATGTGGGGTCTCGGCTTAGGGAACCCGACCCTGCTGGTCGTCCTCGCCGCGGTTGCAGGGGTCATCTACGCTCTAAACACGCCCGCGTGGCAGGCGTTCATTCCAGAGCTCGTACCCCGGGAACACCTGCTGGGCGCTATCACGCTGTCCTCGGCTCAGATGAACGCGGCAAAGGCGATCGGGCCGGGGCTCGCGGGGGCAATCCTCGCGACGCTCGGACCGAGCTGGGCGTTCCTGTTCACGGCGATCTCGTACGTTGCCGTCATCGGAGCGATCGCCGTCATAAGCGTGCCCAACAGGCCGCGTCCGGTCGAACAGCGGCGCGCGGTGGCGGCGTTCGCCGACTCGGTCCGCTACATCGCACAACACCGTGAACTGGCTGCGTGCATCGCGGTCATGTGCGCCGTGGCGGCCCTAGGGATGCCGGTTCTCCAACTCACGCCGATCTTTGCGACGGATGTCTTCCACCTGGGTCCGACCGGTTTCGGGATACTCGCCGGAGCCCTCGGGTTCGGGGGAGTGGTGTCGGCACCGATCTTGGGCGGGTGGACCCAGCACCTCGCGCGCGGACGCCTAATCGCCTGCTCCCTGCTCGGCTACGGACTCGCTCTCATTACGTACGCGCAGGCGCGAAGCTTCCCTTTCGCCGTTGTCGCGATGGCACTCGTCGGAGTCGGTTTTCTTTTCACGAGTTCGACGGTGACTTCGACAATGCAGCTCGCTGTTCGAGATGCCCTTCGCGGACGAGTGGTCGCCGTCTTCACCACTGCCTTCGCAATCGCCTACCCGATCGGCTCGCTTGTGCAGGGGTGGGCAGTTGATCACGCCGGGCCTCGGCAAACCGTCACCGTCGCTGGCGTGCTCCTCGCCGTGATCGCGACCGGACTACTGGCCAGCCGAGGGGTTCAGGATCGACTCAACAGGACAGGGCTCGCCGACGAGCCAGCGTTAGAAGCGCCAGCCCAGGGAATCGCCGCCCTTGACCCCCGACTGCTGGCTAACTGATCGGAAATGGTCCTGGCGGACAACCGGCCCGACGGACGGCCGATCTTCGAGCACGCACCGGAAAATCTCCTCGCGAAACGGCCGCTTCGCATGGCGTGCCTACGGTAGCAACGCGCAGAGCTCGGTGATTCCGAGCGTCAACGCCATGTGCGAAGGGCTGGCGAACGCGGAGCTGCATGGGCCACGTTGCCGATCCTTCCCGCAGGCAGGAAGAGCGCGCGTGGCGTGACGCTCTGGGCACGGTGGTCGCGGATTCACCGTGACCGCTCCGCGGCATCCGCTGCGAACTCCGCAACCGCTGGGCCGATCTCGGCGCGTCCGTCCAACCGAGGCGGGACGTACATCCCGGCACCACGGTTGACGTGTCAGCCGCGCCGGCTGGGCTCCGGTGGTGAATGGTGGCGGAAAGAGCTCGCGCCAAGAGCTGAGTGACAAGACGCCGCCGATCGCTTCTTCTTTGCCTCCGGCGACCTTGCATCGTCGAACAGCAAGACGGCGGGCGCGGGCATGTCCGGAGAAGTGGATCACGTGCCGTCGGAATAGCCGATGAGCAGATCGTCGAGCTTCTTGATGTTCGCGCCCGGCGGGAATCGGTGCAAGATCGCCCGTGCTTCGTCCAGCGTCTTCCACGACTCGTCGTGTCGCCCTTGGTCGTCGAGCACCGCGGCGAGCAACGCCATGATCTGTATCCGCTCCTCGTCCCAGTCGGACTCCGACAGCATCGCCAGCTCGGCGCGAAGCACGCGTTCGGCCTCCGCCGGCTCGCCTTTCAGCTTGTGCGCCTGGGCCAGCGCCCGATGGCACCATGCCGACCCGAGCAGGTCCTCGCCGGCCTCATCCATGCCGTGGCGTGCCGCCTCGATCGCTTCGTCGTAACGTCCGAGATCGCTGAGCACGTGGGAGAGGGTCGCGATCGCCCGGGACTCCTCGTACAAGCCGGTCGGTCCGGTCGACGGCGACTGAAGCATCTCCAACGCCTCCTCGAGCCTGCCGCGGTTCTGCATGATCTGGGCCTTGATGCTCCTGGCGGGGATCTCGCTTATCCAAGACACGCCGGTCGCCTCGGTGAGATGAGCTGCTTCGTCCGCCAGACTCTCCGCCGGCTCGAGGTTC
>JBBDRM010000172.1 GCA_040905475.1 Actinomycetota bacterium | reverse complement strand
AGACCTGCACCTCCTCGCCCTGGACGTTCACCATCCACGACGTGCCGAAGCGGTCGGTGCACATGCCGAAGCGCGGCGACCAGAACGTCTCGCCCAGCGGCATCGTGACCTCGCCGCCCTCGGTGAGGGCATCGAAGACCCGGGTCACCTCGTCGGCGTCGGCGAGCATCAGGCTCACGGCCATGCCCTTCATGCCCGCACCGTCGCCGGTCGGGTCGTCGGAGGCCATGAGCAGGTCGCCGGCACCGAAGGTGAGCGCGGCGTGGATGACCAGGTCGGGGTTCGGCGGTCCCGGCGGCGGCTCCGCGCCCTCGGGCATGTCGGCGACGGTCATCACGTCGAGCTGACCGCCGAGGATCTCGTGGTAGCGGGTCATCGCCTGGCGGCACGTGCCCGTGAAGAACAGGTAGGGGTGAAGAGACATGTCGTGTGCTCCATCTCCGGGGGATGTGGTCATTGATGTAGACGGAGCGGACGAGCGGAAGTCATCGGTCCGTGTGCACGATCTTTCCTGAGGGCGTCGTGACCAGCGCGACCTTCGTCCCGTCAGACGACGAGGATCTCAGGCCGGTCGGACACGGGTCTCTCATTCAGGCGGGTTCACCGGGCAGGTCTCGTGCGGGTAGAAGCGAGGCCGCGCCCACAGCGCCACGTAGACGAGGCCGACCAGCACGGGGACCTCGATGAGCGGCCCGACCACGCCGGCGAGAGCCTGGCCGGAGGTGACACCGAACACGCCGATGGCGACGGCGATGGCGAGCTCGAAGTTGTTGCCGGCGGCGGTGAACGCCACGGTCGTGTTCCGGTCATACGGCAGTCCCATGCGCAGCCCGAGCGCGAACGAGAATGTCCACATGAGCGCGAAGTACACGAGCAACGGCAGCGCGATGCGGGCCACGTCGAACGGCGCCGAGGCGATGGCGTCGCCCTGCAGGGCGAAGAGCACCACGATGGTGAACAGCAGTCCGTAGAGGGCGACCGGTCCGATGCGGGGCAGGAAGTCGTCCTCGTACCAGTCGATGCCCTTGCGGGCCTCGCCGACTCGGCGTGTCAGGTAGCCGGCAAGCAAGGGGACGCCGAGGAAGATGAGCACCGCTCGGGCGATCTCCCATATCGACACGTCGAGTGCCTGCTGGTCGAAGCCCAGCCAGCTCGGGAGCAGCTCGAGGTAGAAGTACCCGAGCAGGGAGTACGCCACGATCTGGAACAGCGAGTTCACCGCCACCAGGAACGTGGCCGCCTCCTGGTTGCCGGCCGCCAGGTCGTTCCAGATGAGGACCATGGCGATGCATCTGGCGAGCCCGACGATGATCAGTCCGGTGCGGTACTCGGGCAGGTCCGGGAGCAGCAGCCACGCCAGCGTGAACATGAGCGCCGGCCCGATCAGCCAGTTGAGGACCAGCGACAGGCCGAGCATGCGGCGATCCGCGATCACCTCACCCAGGTGGGAATACCGGACCTTGGCGAGGACCGGGTACATCATCAACAGCAGACCCAGCGCGATCGGCAGCGAGACCGAGTCGACCTTCACCCGGTCGAGCGTGTCGTCGAGGCCGGGGAACACCCTCCCGAGAACGAGCCCGAGCACCATGGCGCCGCCGATCCACAGCGGCAGGAACCGGTCCAGGGTCGAGAGCTTCTCCAGGATCGGCGCGCCGGGATCCCGTGGCTCACTGACGACCGTCATTCGCACGGCCTCCGCCGCTCGCCCGGCGTCGGACAGCACGAGGCAATCCCTCCGATCCGGCCTGCGAGCTCCTCGAGTGCGCCCGCTCGGAGCCGGTAGTACGTCCACTGCCGGTACTTCTCGGATTCGACGAGCCCGGCGTCGCGAAGCACCTTCAGGTGGTGCGACACGAGGGGCTGGGGGACGCCCACCTCCTCGGCAAGGTGACAGACACACAGCTCCTCGCATGACAGCAGCTCCACGATCCGCCACCGGCGAGGCTCGGCAAGCGCCTTGAGCACCTCGGTCGGCACCGCCGCGCTTACATCAACAGCCATGTACATACACTAGCGTTCATATAAGGACTCGCGCGGACAGGATCGCTGGCGCTGCTCGGTCTCATGGACGAGCCGCAGAGCGGCCGAGCGCGCACGTGCGGGCGAAGGCGGCGACGATCGACGGGTCGCCGCCCGCGTGGTGGTGGAGGTAGGTGGCGAGGAGCGTGGGAGTGGCGAAACCGTCGCTGCCCGTGCCAAATCGGCTGCTGAGCCGCACGGCGTCACCGGCCGGCTCACAGCGCGAGTAGTGGAACTCGTGGCCGCGCAAGCGGGTGCCGACGGGGCCGATGACGCTCGCGGTGATCGTCTCGGCGTGGCGATAGCCCAGCACGAGCCGGTTGCCCATCCGTGCCGTCGCCGGCACCACGCCCGCCA
>JBBDRM010000171.1:67980-69031 GCA_040905475.1 Actinomycetota bacterium | reverse complement strand
AGGGCCGCTAGCTCAACGGGTAGAGCACCGGGCTTTTAACCCGGCGGACCGGGTTCGAGTCCTGGGCGGCCCACAACACCGCCGTACATCGACGAGTGGTGCCGCCGGACCCTTATCCTGTTCGCGTGACACCCGACCGCGAGCCCATCACCGAAGAGGAACTCCGGTCCGTGACGATCGGCGCGCTCGAACCGCTCGCGGAGCGGATCAGGCTCGTCGAGTACGACCCACGGTGGCCGGCACTGTACGAGCGTAAAGCGGAACGCGTGCGCGAGGCGCTCGGCAAGCAAGCACTGCGGATCGAGCACACGGGATCGACTTCGGTTCCCGGGCTTGCCGCGAAGCCGGTCATCGACATGCTGCTCGTCGTCGTGGACTCCGCCGACGAGGACTCGTACCTACCCCCCCTCGCGCGCGCCGGCTACACACTTCGCGTACGCGAGCCTCGATGGCACGAACATCGCATGTTCAGAGGCAGCGATCCTGCGGTGAACCTTCATGTGCACACGTTGGGATGTCCGGAGATCGATCGCATGCTCACGTTCCGCGATCGCCTTCGCGCCGATGCAGGCGAGCGGCTCCGTTACGAACGGGTGAAACGCGAGCTCGCCGAAAAGGACTGGAAATACGTTCAGAACTACGCCGACGCGAAGTCGTACGTGATCGAAGAGATCATCGCGCGAACGCGCTGAAACCGACACTAGCAGCAAAGCGAGCGAGACGTTTCGCCGCGGAACCCATCGGGTATCAAAGCGACGTACGGCGGGAGACCCGCCGACTACCTCAAAGTGGAGGGATGACGATGAACACCGATCTCAAGGCTGAAGGCAAGTGGGACCAGATGAAGGGCCGCGTCAAGGAAGCCTGGGGCGACCTGACCGATGATGACCTCGACAAGTCCGAGGGGAAGATGGACCGCCTGGTCGGCACCATCAAGGAGAAGACCGGCGAGACCATCGACGTGATCGAGGAGAAGCTCGGCAAGTTGATGGACGCGGTCGGCGACAAGGCCCACAAGAACTAACGGAAACCTTCACACTGGACCCCCCGG
>JBBDRM010000171.1:42656-67970 GCA_040905475.1 Actinomycetota bacterium | reverse complement strand
CTCTAGGGCCCCGCGGCGATGCCGCGGGGTCCGTCAGTTTTCGGGGAAGCCCCGGGGGCATTACTCTGACGAGCGCCGGGTGGGGACCGCGTTGATCAAGAAGGAGCAGTGATGGGAGAACGCGTTTACACGACGGTTATCGGAGCGGCGCTCGGCATGCTCAAGACGATGAAGTGGTCGGTGACGGTGATCGGCGGCGAGAACGTCCCGACGCACGGCCCGGCGGTGCTCGCTTCCAACCACATCGGATACTTGGACTTCGTGTTTTCCGGCTACGCCGCGCGCGAGCAGGGCCGCCGCGTGCGCTTCCTGGCGAAGAAGGAGATCTTCGACAAGCGCGGGGTCGGCTGGCTCATGCGCCAGATGGGGCACGTTCCGGTGGATCGCGACGGCGCGGCCAAGGACAGCCTGACCGCCGCGAAGGACGAGATCGCTCGCGGCGAGATCATCGGCATGTTCCCCGAAGCGACGATCAGCCCCTCGTTCGTGCCGCGCCGCGGCAAGACCGGCACCGTGCGCCTCGCGCAAGAGACGGGCGCGCCGCTGATCCCGGTCGGTATCTGGGGGACGCAACGCATCCTCACCAAGTGGCGTCCGAAGAACTTCAAGCGGGGGATCCCGGTCGTCGTGAACGTCGGGAAGCCGATGGACGCGGCGCCAGACGAGGACGCGCAGGTGATCACCGACCGTCTCATGGAGCGGATCAACGAGCTGCTCGCCGAGGCGCAGGCTGCCTATCCCGCCGAGCCGCGCAGCGACGACGACCGCTGGTGGATGCCGGCGCACCTCGGCGGCACGGCCCCGACGCCGGAGGACGCCGAGCAGAGGCTCGAGAATGAGCGAGCGGCGCGAGCGCAACGTCGCGCGAAGGCTGGGAAGAGCTAGGCCGGCGCTAGAATCCCTCGCGGCCCCCATCGTCCAGTGGCCCAGGATGCCGCCCTTTCAAGGCGGAGATCGCGGGTTCGAATCCCGCTGGGGGCACCAATCCGGACGGTGGTCGATGTAAGAGTTCGGTAGCTCTGTCACACACTGGCTTCGCCACCTCTGTCTCACTCCACGCCCCGGCTTCGGCTCCTCCGCGACACTGGCTCGGCTCCTATGTCTCACCTTGACTCTGCGAAACGCGAGTCAAGGGGGTCCGCATGCTTCGGGAGCTGTCGATGGTTGAGCAGCGCTACCAAGCCGTCCGCGAGGTGCTCGATACCGGCGCCGGCGTCTCAGATGTCGCGCTGCGCTTCGGCGTAGATCGTCGAACGCTGCATCGCTGGCTGGTGCGCTACGCCAACGAAGGACTCGCTGCGTTAGCCGATCGCAGCTCGAAGCCCGCCAGCTGTCCGCACCAGATCTGCGCGGAGCTGGAGGCGCAGATCGTCTCGATGCGACGAGCACATCCGGCGTGGGGGGCCGCGCACGATCTTGAACCGTCTGCGACGCGAGCTCGATGATCCGCCGTCACGTTCGGCGATCTATCGAACGCTCGTCCGTCACGGGCTGATCGAGCCCGAGAAGCGCCGGCGCAAACGCGAGGACTACCGCCGCTGGGAGCGCACCCGGTCGATGGAGCTGTGGCAGATGGACGTCATGGAAGCCCATCTCGCCGATGGCACCAAGGTCTCGGTCGTCACCGGCATCGACGACCACTCACGGTTCTGCGTGTGCGCGACGGTTGTGCTGCGCGCGACCGCGAAGCCGGTCTGCGACGCGCTCGTGTCGGCGTTGCGAACGCACGGCATCCCCGAGCAGATCCTGACCCTCAACGGCAAGGTGTTCACCGGGAAGCTCGCTCGTCGGGCAGCCGCCAATAGCGACGGGTCTTCCAGGTCGGACGCTTCTTCCCCACCTCCAACCACCTCCCCTTGCTCCCATCATCAAGGAGGTGTTGCAACGATCCCGTGAGGCCGCCCACCATAAACCCTGAGGCTCCAACCAATTTCCGCATTGTCTCCATGTCGTGTCCTCCACGAGACGCCTGTCGTGAGTGAAACTGGTGAGCAGTTGTCCTGGCGAATCGGGCTCAACTGTGGCGAGGGTCGCGAGCGCCTCGCTCGACACGCTTAGGACCTTGGACTCAAAGCCCGCAGAACGAGGCGTCGAGGGGAAGATATTGCAGACTAAGTTCTCACGTTGCTGGCCCAACTATCAAGAGCCTCGGCAGAGCTGCCGACGTTCTCGCCGGAATGCGTCTGGTCGGCCGCTGATGAAGGGCGGCTTTCGTCTGGGGGTCCGCCGTGAGGATCATCCGTCCCGCAGCCTCGTTCATCGTGTCGTTGAGCCTGGTGGCTCAAGTATCAGCCACACTTCCAGCACATGCGGATGAGCGCCGCGGCAGCCGCTCCAATGCAGTCTCGAAGTCGGAGAAGCAGAAGGTTCGAGTGACACGGCGGCAACCGCCATGGAAGGCCAACTCTTACTCGGTCAACGTAACGCCGCGACGCCATAGGACGTCGCGTCCCGTTGGGCGACCACGCGACAAGGGCAGAGTCAAGAGATCGGTCGACGCGAAGCGACGTCCGGGAGAGATCGCGCCGTTCGCCGTGCCAGGCAGCGGCTCGGGATGGACACCCTGAAGCCCCCCGGGTTTGATGGAGGGTGTGAAGCTACGAAAGGATGGCTTTATGCCCAGACCAAACTCACACCCTAGGGAACTGCGGGACCGTGCGGTGCGCATGGTCGCTGAGATCGGTGAGCCTGGTGCGATCCGGCGTGTGGCGGACAAGCTCGGCGTGTCGCAGAACACGGTGCGATTCTGGGTCAACAAGGCGCCGGCCGACAAGGGCGGCCGTTCGAAGTTGACCACAGAGGAGCAGAGCGAACTTCGAGAGCTCCGCAAGGAAGTCGTGGAGCTGCGCCGCGCGAACGAGATCTTAAAGTCCGCATCAGCGTTTTTCGCCAAGGAGCTCGACCGTCCCCGCACGAGATGAACCGCTACATCGAGCAACATCGAGGTCGTTTCGGGGTCGAGCCGATCTGTCGGGTGCTGGAAGCCAAGCCGTCGACCTACTATGCGGCTCGAACGAGGCCGCCGTCGGATCGGGAACTGGCCGACGAGTGGTTGGTGGATCAGATTCGCCTCGTCCACGACGACAATTACGGCGTCTACGGGGCGCGCAAGGTCTGGAAGCAGCTCGGCCGGGAAGGGATCCACGTCCCTCGGTGCCGTCGGCGACTCCTACGACAACGCCATGGCCGAGACCGTCATCGGGCTCTACAAAGCGGAGCTGATCCATCGCCGTGGACCATGGCGCCGCTTCGAAGACGTCGAGATCGCAACGTTGGAATGGATCGACTGGTGGAACCGGCGTCGCATCCACTCCGCGATCGGCGACGTGCCACCCGCCGAGTTTGAAGCTGCCTATGCAACGCCGATCGCCGACGACGACTCCGCGCCGTGAAGTTGACAATAAGCGAGGCCCTGAGATGCACGCAGAGACACGAACAGAAGGGAGGCCATATCGTAGGAGCCGGCTACATGAACGCATCAACCACTATAGGTCCACGCCCTCTACAAAACCCGGGGCGATTCACTTCTATCACACGATTGGAGCTGCGCTTCTGACCGTTGCACTCGGCGAGTCAGTCGCGTGGACGGTCCTACTTTCGCACGAGTCGGACCTCAGACATCCTTCCTATGACACTTGTAATGATCTCAAGAACAACCTCGTCGGACTATCGTTCGGTGCAGCTTTGCGGGCGCAGGGCTATGGAGGATTGCTGGACGCCTTCTTCAGCCCTGAAGTGTCTGCTCGACTCGCTGATCAGGTATCCACCTGGATCTCCCAGGGCGGGGGCTCTTGGAGCAAGCCACAAGGCGCTTGAGGACGATGAGACGATCCCATCTGATCTTGTTCGGCCTGCTGGCGCTGCCCGCAGTCTACGGCCTCTTGAGCCTTACTGATTCTCGCCCCCCCCGAGCGAGACCGCGGGGTTCTTGGCGACCCTGAAGGAGACTCCCGCCTTTCTGGCAACATTTCCTGGAACGTCGCTGATTGGAGCGCGGGACACAGCATGCAGCGCCGCTTGGGCAGAGGAAGCCCACTCGATCCGTACCTTTAGCCACTCCGTTTCTCCGGCGAGTCTGTTCGACTTCTACGGCACAGTCTGGGAAGAGGCGGGATGGAGGTTTGCCGGACGTGACCAGACGAACCTCTATTACGAGAAGGACTACGGAGACTGGCGCGCCACGCTGCGGCTGTACGCCGACTCGACGACGTATCTGGTGGACGCCTACATCGTGCAGCCTCTTTGCGCGTGAAGACGGTCGCCGCTCTCTTTCGAGAGCGATCGCACAGCTCGTTGCACGCGCCAACCTCGTGAGCGCTTCCGAGCGGCAGAGGCCTTTGACCCGGCCTATGCGGTCGCGCGGATCGCCCCACGTCGACGAAGCGCGAACGGGTCGCCCTCCAGTTGGGGAGGGATTTTCGGATACCGTCCAGTTGGGGCACCACAGCGCTTACCTGCGCGAACACGAAACTCGATCCGGACGGTGGTCGAAATACCTGTACCTCTAGGGTTCGACCCGCTTGACTGTCTCTACGCGATCAATCTGACGATCGAACGACGCGACGCGCCTCACATCGGTGAGCTCGGCCAAGCCCGCCAGGTATGCCTCAGCGAAGTCCAGGCGCACGAGCTCGTAAAGCTCGACGGCGCGCAGAAGAAGATCGTGGTCCATCACCGCGATGGAAGGAAGCGCGAGCAAAGCGCGCGCCATCTCCGAGATCTCCGCACGGGGTCTCTCATAGAACGACTCGAGGACATACACCATCTCTGCGAAAACCAGATCGGTGAGGATCAGCTCGTGCCGAGCGCGCAACAAGGCGGTCGCCCGTCGCGCCTGTTGCGGAGGATCTCCGGTCAGATGTCGGACCAGGACGTTCGTATCGAGGAGAGCCCTCACCTTCTCGCGGCTGCGCGCCTGCGCCAGGTCGTCGCTTTGATGTCCGACCAGGAGGCCCCTCTCTTAGCCGGAGGCACAGGCACGGCGCCGGCCAACTCGAGGAAATCCGGCACCTTCGCAAGAACGGCCCGGCCCTTTAGGACACGGAAGAGGACTCGATCACCATCCTTGAGTCCAAGAGCCTCCCGCACCGACTTTGGCAGCGTCACTTGCCCTTTTGAGGTCACCGTCGCAGGGACATCCATGCTTTGCTCCTTACTATAGGATTAGAGTAAGGATAGCGCTCCTCCAACGAATGTCCAGCGAGATTCATTGGCCTGGCCTCGCGTGCTTCTCGGACAGCCCGAACGGGTCACCAAGTAAGCGGGGAGGGTTTTTCGGATTCTGTACAGTTGGGGGCACCAAACGAGCGTCATTAGAACCCGAATCCGCGCGGTTCGTGGACACGCCCGCAACAAGCTGACGTATTACGACGGACGGCTCGTGTTGGGATACTCAGGGCTCGCTCAGGTCCCTTCTCCGCCTCTGGACTTCTTTGTTCGGTGAGCGAAGGGACCCAACCGTGCCGCCGTGATCCGCTCGCGGTCTAGCTCAAAGCGAGGCGAAGCGCGGCGACGAGCCTCGTGCGCGTCTCCTCGGGGAGGATCACCTCGTCGATCACCCCTGCCTCGGCCGCGACGAACGGGCTCGTGACGGTCGCGCGATATTTGGCGGCGAGGGTTCGGCGCTCGGCTTGCGGGTCCGTCGCGGTCGCCAACTCGCGGCGGTGAAGGAGCCCGACCGCAGCCTCCGGCCCCATCACCGCGATCTCAGCGCCCGGCCATGCCCAGGTGTGCGCCGCGCCGAGCGAGCGCGACCCCATCGCGATGTAGGCGCCGCCGTACGCTTTGCGGACGATGACGGTCAGCTTCGGCACCGCTGCGTCCACGTAGGCGGCCAGCAGAGCCGCGCCGTGCGTGATCACACCCCGCCGTTCCTCGGCCGAGCCCGGCATGAAGCCGGGCACGTCGACGAGCGTCACGATCGGCAGGCCGAACCGGCCGCAGAACTCGACGAAACGTGCGCCCTTGGTCGCAGTCCGCGCGTCGAGGATACCCCCGCGTCGCGCGGGTTGCGATGCGACCACGCCTACCGGCACACCGTCGAGCCGGGCCAGGCCGGTCAGGAGGCTCTGCCCAACTCCGGGCATCAGCTCGAACAGCACCCCGGCGTCCAGGATCCCGGCCAGGAGAGATCGCATGTCGAAGGGGGTCCCGGGATGAGCGGGGACGATGTCGGGGAGCGCGGCCACGCGCGCGGGGGGCGGCGGAGCAGGAAGGCGCTCCAGCAGGTCGGCCCCGGCGGCTTGCGGCACGTACGAGAGCAACCGGCGCGCAGCGGCCAGCGCCTCATCCTCGTCCGATGCTTCGAGATGGGCGACGCCGCTCTCGCGGGCATGCAGCGCCGCACCGCCGAGCGATTCGGGATCGATCCGCTCGCCGGTGGCGGCCCGCACGACCTCGGGACCGGTCAGGAACATCTGGCTCCGCCCGGCGACCATGATGGTCCAGTCGGTCAACGCCGGTGAGTACGCTGCGGCCCCCGCGCAGGGGCCGAGGATCACCGAGATCTGCGGGATCGTGCGCCGCGCGGCGACGTTCAGTGCCATGATCTGCCCGCAGCCGTGGAGCGCCTCGATCCCTTCGTGGATGCGAGCCCCGCCGGAGTCGTTCAGGTAGACGATCGGGCAGCGACGCTCCAGCGCCAGCCGCTGCGCGCGCGTGATCTTCTCGGCGAAGACGGCGCCGATCGATCCCCCTGCGAACGAGAAATCGTGCGCGACGACGACCACCGGCCGGCCGGAGATCGTGCCCCACCCGGTGACGACACCGTCGCCGTCACGCGCCTTGACGGCCGCGTATCCCGAAGGCCGGGCGCGCCGGAACGGATCCAGCTCGGCGAAGCTCCCTTCGTCGCAGAGCGCTTCGGCTCGGCGGCGCGCGGTCCGGGGCCGCGGCGGCCGAGGCCCCTCCGCGATCATCTCGCCGCGGCGCCGAAGCAGGGCGTCGCGCGCGGGCTCGGTCTCCTCCGGCGCTTCGACGGCCGTGCCACCGTTGACCGCGTGCATGTTCATGCCTTGAGCGAGAACGTCGCGACCGGCGTTCCCGCCTCGACGAGCGCTCCGTCGGCGACGTGCGCGCGCACGACGAATCCGCGCGCCGGGGCCTCGATCCGCCCGGATCCATCGACGCCTGCGATCGTCTCCCCTGCTTCGAATACCTCGAGCTCACCGCAAAGCGTCTTCGGCGGGTAGAGTCGCACCCGTCCCGCGATCGGGGCGGCAAGGATCACCGTCCCGGCTCGGCGCTCGGTCGCTACGCTCATGCGATCAACGAGTAGCCGCCGTCGACGCGCACCGTCTCGCCCCGGATCATCCATGCGTCTTCCGAGCACAGGAAGCAGACGATCGCCGCGACGTCCTCGGGTGTCACGGTGCGACCCGCCGGCGTGCGGGTGGTCGCCGTTGCCAGCATCCCCTCCCGATCGGGGAAATGACGGAGTGCGTCCGTGTCCACGACCCCTGCGGATACCGCATTGACGCGGATCGCGTCGGGGGCGCCCTCGACGGCGAGGTATCGAACGAGCGATTCGAGCGCCGCCTTCGAGGCCCCGACCGCTCCGTAGGCTGGCAGGAAGCGTTCCGATCCGAGGCTCGACAGCGCGACGATCGCACCGCCGCCCCGTTCGCGCATGTCCGGGCGCACCGCCTGCGCGAGCAGCAGGAGAGCGCGCGCGTTCACGTCCATCGTCCACTGCCAGCCTTTCAGATCCATCTCGGCCAGCGGACGCAGCACCCCGGAAGCGGCGTTGCTGATCACGATGTCCATCGGACCCAGCTCGGATCGAGCGGAGGCGACGAGCTCGCTGATCTTGTCTGGGTCGCCGACGTGGCCGCGAACGGCGACGCCCCGCCGGCCGATCTCCTCGATCTCGGCGACCGTCTTCTCTGCCGCCTCGCGATCGCGGAAGAAGCCGACGGCAACGTCGGCGCCTTCGCGTGCGAAACGCAGGGCAACCGCACGCCCGATCCCGCGCGACCCCCCGGTCACCAGAGCGACGCGTCCGTCGAACCGCTCGCTATCCATCGTGCGCCACCAGAACGATCGACGCATTCTGTCCGCCGAACCCGAATGAGTTGGTCAGCGCGACGCGCACGTTCGCCTTCCGCGCGATGAGCGGCACGTAGTCGAGATCGCACGCGGGATCGGGATCGGTCAGATTGATCGTGGGAGGCAGGATCCCTCGGGCCAGCGCGAGCACCGTCGCCGCCGCCTCGGTCGCGCCGGCCGCGCCGAGCAAGTGCCCCGTCACCGACTTCGTCGAGGACACCGCGAGCCGGTCCGCGTGCGAGCCGAACTCCGACCGGATGGCGAGGGTCTCCGCGATGTCGCCGAGCGATGTCGATGTGCCGTGCGCGTTGATGTAGTCCACCGTCTCGGGTGCGAGGGCGGCGTCCTCCAACGCAGCCCGCATGGCCTGCGCCCCGCCGGCGCCTTCGGGATGTGGGGCGGTTTCGTGGTGCGCGTCGGCCGACAGCCCATAGCCGGCGACCTCAGCGTAGATCCGCGCGCCGCGGGCGCGCGCGTGGTCCTCGCGTTCGAGGACCAGCATGGTCGCGCCCTCGCCGATCACGAACCCGTCGCGGCCGGCGTCGAAGGGACGCGACGCTCCTTCGGGATCGTCGTTGCGCGTCGACAACGCGCGCGTCGCGCAGAACCCGGCCACGGTCAGCGGCGTGACGGCCGCCTCCGCTCCACCGGCGAGCACGACGTCGGCACGTCCGGCGCGGAGGAAGTCGACCGCTCGCGCGATCGCGTGGCCGCTCGCCGCGCACGCCGTCACCGTGCACTCGTTCGGACCGGTGATCCCCAGCCGCATCGCGACTTGCCCGGCGGCCATGTTGGGGATCATCAAGGCGACCAGGTGGGGACTGACGCGGCTCGGGCCGCGCTCGGCGAAGACCTTCACCTGAGCCTCGAACGCGGCGACCCCACCGATGCCCGTTCCAACCACGCAGCCGATCCGCGCACGATTCGACGTCTCGAGATCGAGCGAGGCGTCGGCGACGGCGAGCTGTGCGGCCGCGACGGCGAGCTGAGCGAAGCGTTCCATCCGCCGGGCCACGGCCGGCTCGAGATGTTCCTCGACGCGGAAGTCGTGTACCTGCGCGGCGATCCGCGACGAGAGGCCGGACGTGTCAAAGCCTTCGAGCTTCCCCACGCCGGAGCGTCCTTGAATCAGCGACTCCCAGAAGGCATCGACGCCGATGCCGACCGGGGTCACCGGCCCGATGCCGGTCACGACGACCCGACCCGGGGCGGACATCACGCGCGCGCTCCCACCTTGCGCTCGAGCAGCGCGAGCGCGTCGGCGTAGGTCTCGACGCCGTCCAGTTCCTTCTCCGGGATCTCGATCTGGAGACGGTCCTCGAGCGCCATCGCGAACGAGACCACGTCCAGCGAATCGAGCCCCAGCTGTTCGAACGTCGCGTCGGGCTTGATCCCGCCTTCCTCGACCTTGAATTCCTGCGTGAGCAGCGTACGGATCACGTTCTCGATCTCACTCATCGTGCCTCCTCAACTCGACAATCCACCGTCGACCACCACGACCGAACCGTTCACGTAGCTCGCGCGGGGCGACGCGAGGAAAGCCACTACCCCGCCGATCTCTTCGGGCTCGCCGAAACGACCGGCCGGGACTTGTGCGAGCGCCGCTGCCTGTGCCACCTCCGGGACGGCGCGGAAAAGCGCGGTGTCCGTGTACCCCGGCGCCACGACGTTCGCCGTGACGCCTTTCGATGCGACCTCGCGCGCGACCGCTTTGATCAAGCCGATCTCGCCGGCCTTGGCCGCGCAGTAGTTCGCCTGGCCGATGTTGCCGTGCAGTCCGGCGACCGACGAAACCGCGATGACGCGACCCCACCGCGCCCGCAGCATCGGCCGGAGCGCGCGTTTCACGACCCGCCAGACCCCCGTCAGGTTCACGTCGAGGACCGACGTCCAGTCCTCTTCGCTCATCCTCAGCATCACGCGGTCGCGCGTGGCGCCCGCGTTGGCGACGAGGATCTCGACGGGACCAAGCCCGGACTCGGCCTCACCGAACATCGCCTCGACGTCGCCCGCGTCGGCCACGTCGCCCCGGACGACGAGCGCGACGCCTCCCGCCTCCTCGATGGCGCGCGCGGTCTCCGCCGCGCCTTCCTTGTCTTCCCGGTAGTTGACCGCCACCGACGCGCCTCGTCCGGCGAGTGCCACGGCGGACGCGCGCCCGATGCCGCGAGAAGCGCCGGTCACGAGTGCGACCTTGCCCTCGAGTTCTCTCATCGCTCTCCTCTCGAAACGCCCACAAGTTCTTCGGTCCGAGCCAGCGGCTCGGTCGCCGCCGTCCACAGCAGCACGCCGGCAACCCAGGTCAGGCCTGCCCCGACCGCAGTGACAACCAGCCGGGAGCCGGGCCGAAGCAACCCCGCGTCTGCCGATTCGCACAACGCGATCGGCACCGACGCAGCCGAGGTGTTTCCGTAGCGCGCGACGTTGGAGAACACGCGATCGGGCGTGACCCCGACGCGCACACCGACCTCGTCGATGATCCGCTGGTTCGCCTGGTGCATGATCAGCAGGTCCGCTTCGGACGCCCTGAACCCGGCACGTTCGGCCGCACGCTCCGCGGCCTGCGCCATGACCCGGACGGCGGCCCGATACACCTCGGGGCCGTTCATGCGGATGGCATGCTCTCCCGCTGCGATCGTCTCCGCCGAGGCGGGACGCGCGCTTCCTCCTGCGGGGACCTCGATGAGCGACGCACCGCTGCCGTCGGCAGCCAGCTCCAGCGAGAGCAGTCCCGCGGGCTCCTCGCTTCGCTCGATCACCACCGCCCCGGCTCCGTCGCCGAACAGCACGCACGTCTTGGGGTCGGAGTGATCGACGAACCGCGACATGACCTCGGCGCCGATCACGACGGCGCGTCGCACCGAGCCCGTCCGCACCATCGCCTCCCCCGCCGCCAGGGCGATGAGGAATCCGGCGCACGCCGCGTTCACGTCGAACGCACCGGCACGCGTCGCGCCGATCGCTGCTTGGACGAGTGGTGCCGTCGCGGGGATCAGCCGGTCGGGCGTGCATGTGGCGACGATCACCAGGTCGATCTCTTCGGCCGCGACCTCGGCGCACGCGAGAGCGCGACGCGCCGCCTCGGTCGCGAGGGTAGACGTGGTTTCTGTCGGGCCGGCGATCCGACGCTCGGATATCCCGGAGCGGCGAACGATCCATCCTTCGTCGACCCCGGGGATCTCTCGAGCCAGATCATGGTTGGTCACGACGCGACTCGGCACCGCCATGCCCCACCCGGATATACGCGCGTAGGTCATCTCGCGCGACCTCCGGTCAGCTCGCCGGCCAGGAGCTCGATCCCATCGTCGTCGCCGATGGCCGCAGCGTCCGGCTCCGGCTCCGGCAGGATCGATCGCACCAGCCCGGACAGGATCCGGCCGGGTCCGATCTCGAGGAAGCGACTCGTCCCCGCCGCGCGCAACGCGTGGACGGTTTCCACCCAGCGAACCGGCCGCGTCAGCGCCGCGCACAGGAGGCCGGCGATCTCGCTCGGGTCGGCCGCCGGGCTTCCGCTCACGCAGGACACGAACGGGACGGCGGGGGAGTGGATCGAAACGTGCTCCAGCGCTCGTCTCAGCTCGTCCGCCGCGGTTTCCATCAAGGGCGAGTGCGCTGCAACGCTGACATCGAGTGGGATGACGCGACGTGCGCCGCTGGTGCGGGCGGCTTCCGCGACTTGATCGACCGCGTCACACTCGCCGGAGACGACGATCTGCGTCGGCGCGTTGATCCCCGCGACGCTAACCACTCCGCGAGCGGCCGCGCAGGCCCGCTCGACGTCCTGGAGCGAGAGGCCGAGGATCGCAGCCATACCTCCGGGGCGCTCGCGTCCGGCTCGGGCCATCGCTCTCGCCCGGGCCGTCACCGTGCGGAGCGCGTCCTCGAATGACATCGCGCGAGCCGCGACCAGGACGGCGAACTCGCCGACGCTATGGCCGGCGACCACGTCGGGGGATGAACCGGTCGCCCGCAGCGACTCGGCGATCGCGACGGACAGGGTCAGGATCGCGGGTTGGGACACTTGCGTCTCGCCGAGCGCCTCGGACGGTCCATCGACGCACACCGACCGCACATCCCATCCGAGAACATCTCGGGCATCCGCGAACGTTTCGCGCGCAGCGTCGGACGACAGATGAGCGCCCATCCCGACGAACTGGCTTCCTTGACCAGGGAAGATCCACGCGATCACGCTGCCCCCCCCCCTCAGTAAGTTACTAGTGATATACTTATTGATCTTGGCCGGGAACCGCCGCCGAGCGACCATACTGCATCGGTTTGAGCCCTGTCTAGCTACTAACCGGTAAGACGTCGAGGATTCACACGGACGTTACTTGAGGCGATAAGTTACTTGTAGTAAAGTTATCGAAAGTGTCCGAGGGCCGAGCGACTCAGCGCATGCGAGCGTCCGACAGGCGCGAGCAGATCCTTGCGACCGCGCGACGCCGGTTCGCTCGCGCCGGCTACGAGCACACGAGCCTCGACGACATCGCGAAAGCGGCCGGCGTCACGAAGCCGGTCCTCTATCGACACTTCAGCGGGAAGCGCGACCTGTACCTCGCCGTCCTCGACGAGCATCTCTCGGAGCTGATCCGACGGCTGTGGGTCGCACTCTCGGCAGCGCCCGATCCGCAAGATAGGCTCCGCAACGGGCTCTCCGCGTACTTCGCGTTCGCAGAGGAGCGCGCCGACGGATTCCGAATGCTCGTCGAAGCAGGCGCCCGCAACGATCCGGATACCTATGCGCGGCTCGGGTCCGCCTGGGACACCCTTGCCGACGGCATCGCGCGAACGGTCGGGGATCTCCTGCGCAGCGCCGGCCTCGATCCGGCCGGCGCGCCGATCTACGCGCGCGCTCTCATCGGGATGACGCAGTCGGTCGCGGACTGGTGGCTTCGTACGAAGCGCGTTCCGCGTGAGGACCTCGTGGACTATCTCCTCGCTCTTGCATGGCGCGGCTTCGACGGGCTCCCCCGCGACCCGACCCACCGCCAGGTCGCTGCCGGCGTTTGAGTCGGCTCACGTGAGGGAGCCGGACTGATCGTCGCGTAGCACACGGATCGCGTCCTCGGCAGTCGGGATGGAAGCGGTTCGCGTCCCTCCCCAGATCGAGGACGTACACGTCGCCGTCTCGTCTCCGCTCCGGCACACCGCCTCCGATCGCTTCGGTGGAAGAAGAGCTTCGCCTCCTCCCCCATCACTCTTAATCCCAAGCCGGATCCGCGATCGCGAGGGTGACGGCCGTCCACTCGGTGCTGCAGAGCACGTTGATCCGGAAGCGGCCGTAGCGAACATCGGACTTCCAGAAGACGTTCTCGGCTTCGAACCGCTCGCGCTCACCTTGCCCGAGCTTCCAGCCCTGCTTCGCCCAGGTCTGGCCGATGAATCGGATCGTTTCCTCGAGCGGTTCTCGGACGACCAGACTGACCACCCGGATGCCGGCTCCTGCCGCGTCGACGCTCGACGCGAACGAGCCGGGAGGCAGCGGCAGGTCCTTCGGGTACCAGGACGGCATCGCGACCTGTGTCGGGAGCGGACACGCCCGGATCGAACCGACCCCGGCAGGCACAGGGGGTCGCACGGCGGCGGGCTCATCCGATCCTTGCATCACTTGAAGGGCAACGATCCCGCCGAGCGACGCGAGAAAGAGCACAACCGGCAGGAGCCGGCGGCGGGTCGAGGGAGCAACGGAGGTCACATCACGATGAAATCAGGGATGACCGGCGGGCGCCACAGTCTCGCCCGCGATCCGACGGGGTTCACCCACCCAGGCCACTGATCGGTCACGGAGCACCTTCCGGGACGATGACCGGCGCCGGCCGCCGGCGCCGCCGAACGATCGAAACCACCGACACGATGGTGATGATGCCTCCCACCACCTGCAGCAGGACGAGCTCCTCACCGAGGAACAGCGCGGCGCCGGCCGCCGCGAGCACCGGCTGCGCAACCCCGATGACCGAGGACAGTGAAACGTCCACGTGCTTGTGCGCCCACGTTACGAGCAAGTGGCCGACCGTTCCCGGGCCGATCGCAACGATCACGATCAGCAGCCAGTCCCGCGCGCTCGGGTCGATGAACGAGCCGCCGGCGATGAGCATCACCGGAGTGAGCGCGACCGCCGCCACGCCGAGGACGGCGGTGAAGTACTCGATCGTGCCGGTGGTAGTGCGGATCCGCTTCGACGCGAGGAAGAACACCGTCCAGATCAGGATCGCCAGGAGCGCGAACACGTCGCCGGACGGATGCCACCCGGGCTCGCTCGCCGAGCCGGCGACGACGAGCCCGATCCCCGCCAGCGACGCGGCCGTCCATCCGACATCCCACGATGTGATGCGCTCCCGGAAGAGCCGTCCCGCGACGAGGAAAACCAGCGCCGGCTGGATCGAGGTGATCAGCGTGACGTTCGCCACGGTCGAACGCTGAAGCGCCTCGAAGAAGAGCGCGATGTTGGCGGCGAAGAGGACTCCGGGAAGGAGCGTCGCGCGCCAGACTTCCCGCGTCGGCCGATGACCGGTCGCGAAACTCACGAGCCAGAGCGCGGCGACACCGACCCACAGCCGACAGACGGCGAACGTCGTCCCCGAGACGTCCGAGCTCTTGACGATCACGGTCGACGCGGCCCAGAGAAGGACGCCCGACGAGACGGCCGCGACACCGCCGACGTGGAACCCGGCCGGAGCGGCCTCCTGCTCCTCGCGCATGCGGAGAACGCTACCGGGTCAGGACTTGCTCTGGAGGTAGTCGTTCAGCGTCTTGTGCGCCCGGCGCCGCACGGCCTTGCGGAGGAACGGCGTGCGTCCCAGGAGCTTGCCCGGGGTCCCCAGCGCTTGCGAGGCCCACCGAGCGAAGTTGAACGAGTCTTTGTGGCGGCGGATCAAGCCGTTCGAGAAGTCGAAGCTGGCGTGGATCACGTTGTGCACCGGGCGTCCGGTGGCCGCGAACGTGTACCACGCGTCCCACCGGGCGGAGCCGTTCCGGTCGTCCGCGCGGATGTCACTCGCTTCGACCCGCAGATCCGTGCCCGTTTCGCAGAACATCCGCCACATACCGGCCGCCTGCTCGCTCGTGAGGTTGCCGAACACATCGTCGGAGAATTCGACCTCCGCGTGGTAGCAGGCCACCATGGCGTCACCGTCGTGGCGAGCGAAAGCTTCGTAGAAGCGTTCGACCAGCGCCGCGTTGGGATGCTTGTCTTGCATCGTGGACCGAGTCTAGCCTGAGTCCGGCATCCGAAGCATTCGTGGCATTGGGGAATGGAGGTACGGATGGGGAACGAGGGCGGGTCCCGGAGCGTCCTGATCACGGGCTGCTCGACGGGGATCGGACGCGTGACCGCCGAGCGCCTCATCCGCGGCGGCTGGAAGGTGACGGCGACGGCGCGGCGGGTCGAGACGATCAAGGATCTCGGCGACGCCGGCGCTCGAGTGTTGCCGCTGGACGTGACCGACGAAGCCTCGATGTCCGGCGCCGTCGCCGCCGTCGAGGCAGCCGACGGCGCGGTCGATGTGCTCATCAACAACGCGGGCTACGGGTTGCAAGGTCCGGTCGAGGAATTCTCGATGGACGAGGTGCGTCGTCAGTTCGAGACCAACGTCTTCGGGCTCATCCGCCTGTGCCAGCTCGTGCTCCCCGGCATGCGGCGTCGGGGCTGGGGGCGGATCGTGAACCTCTCGTCGATCGGCGGGAAGGTGACGTTCCCCGGCGGCGGCTTCTACCACGGCACGAAGCACGCGGTAGAGGCGATCAGCGACGCGCTCCGCTTCGAGGTCCGCCCGTTCGGTGTCAAGATCATCGTGGTCGAGCCGGGAACCGTCCTGACGCCGTTCGGCGACACGGCCGTCGCCAGCATCTCGGACGGCGGTCCCTACGCCGCGTTCAAGGAGGGTCTGGCCGACACCGTCAAAGGAGCCTACGACGGGCCGATGGCCCGCATGGCGATCACCCCCGAGAAGGTCGCCGCCGTCATCGAGAAAGCGATCACCAAACGCAGGCCACGAACCCGGTATCCGGTCGGACTTCCGGCGCGGATGGGGATCGCGATGAAGCGCATAACGCCGGACCGGACGTTCGACGCTGTGCTCCGCTCTCAGTTCCGGTCGGCCGAGCCCCCAAGTCGCAGCGTCTGACGGGAGGCGCCGATGGCAGCGATACGCAGGAACAAACTCACGGAGATGATGTGGGAGAGGGACACGCCGTCTACCCGCAGCGCACGACCCGGCGCATCCCCGTCGTGCTGCTCGAGCCGGCGCGCTAAAGGTTCAGCCTGGCCATCACCGCTTCGCGGTCCACGCGTCCGTCGGCCGTCGTGGGGATCTCGTCGACGATCTCGATGCGGCGGGGACGCTTGTAGCCGGCGAGCACGCCGCGACAATGCTCGTCGATATCCTCCGGCGTGAGCCGCTCCCCGGCGCGCACGGAGACCGCCACCGTCACGACCTGGCCCCACTCCGGGTGCGGCAGGCCGATCACGCAGACCCCGGCAACGGCGGGCAGGGCACGGATCGCGGCCTCGACCTCGGCCGGGTAGACGTTCTCGCCGCCGGTCTTGATCAGAGAGCGCTTCGGCCCGATGAAAGACAGCGTCCCGTCGACCTCGAGACGGCCGAGATCGTAGGAATGCAGCCATCCGTTCCGGATCTTGTCGTCCGTTGCGGCGTCGTCGTTCGCGTACCCGAGCATCGCCATCGGCCCGCGCACGACGATCTCACCGACCTCACCCGTCGGGAGCTCTTTGCCGTCGTCGTCCACGATCCGGATCTCCGCGACCGGCGACGGCCGGCCGTGCGTGCCGGTAGCCCCGGGCGCGGGGCGGGTCACGACGCCGGTCAGCTCCGTCTGTCCGTACACGTCGCCCCACGTCTCGATTCCGGCGAGCTCGCGCAGTCGCACCGCTGCCGCCGATCGTCCGGAGACGCCGCGTCGGAGGGATCGAACTTCGGTGCCTCGTTGTTCGATCGCGTCGAGCAGCCTGGTGGTCATCGGCTCGACCAGGAACAGGCCGGTAACGCGCTCGCGCTCTATCGTCTCGGCGGCGATCACCGGATCGAACTTGCCCATGAGCACGACGCGGCCGCCGGCGATCAGGAGGGACAAGCTCGAGACCATCGTCGCGATGTGGAACAGCGGTCCGGTCGTGAGATAGGTGTCGTCCGCGCCGAGGGCATTCACCTCGGCGAGCTGCTTTGCCGCGACGAAGAGCCCCTCATGGGTCAGGAGCGCGCCGAGCGCCTTGCCGCCGAACCCGGCCGTATACATCTGAACGACCGGCTCGCGGTCCCCCACGTCCCCCGCGCGCAGCGGCTCGGCGGCGAACAGCGCCGGATCGGACACATCGACCGCCCCGTCGCGAGCCGCGTCCATGCCCTCGCCGGCGAGGATCAAGCCCGGCGCCGCGTCGGCGAGCACGCCCTCGAGCTCGTCGGCCGCGAGCCGCCAGTTCACCGGCACCAGAACGGTCCTCGTGTACGCGCAGGCGAACAGCGCGACGATCAGCTGCCAGCAGTTCCGGCCCAAGAACGCCACGGTTCGGCTCGGGGCCACCCGGCCGGCGATGAACCCGGCGAGCCGCGCCGAGCGCTCCTCCAGGTCGTTGAACGTGAGCCGGAGTTCGCCGTCGACCAGGGCTTCCTGGTCGCCGAAACGCTGCGAAACAGCCGCGAGAGCGTCGGTTAGGGCGCTCACGCATCCTCCTCGTTCGAGGGACTTGACGGCCTCGGCGGAGATAAGGTTAATATAGTTAACCGTATCCCGCCAAGGGGGCTTGCCATGGCTCGCGAGTACCGCGTCGTTTCCACCGACGATCACATCACTGAGCCGCCGGGGATCTTCGACGGGCGGCTCCCGTCCAAGTTCGCGGACCGCACGCCGAAGGCGATCGAGGACGAGGAAGGCTCCGCCTGGATCCTCGACGGCCAGCCGGTTCGGATGAGCGGCCTGGCCAACGCGGCCGGCGAGAAGGTCGAGGAGTTCTCCCCCAAGGGCAAGACCTACAAGGACATGCGGCCCGGCGTCTACGACCCGAAAGAGCGCTTGCTCGACATGGATCTCGACGGCGTCGACGCGCAGGTGTGCTTCCCGACGCTGCCCGGGGGCGCGAACGGAACGCTCATCGAGCTCGCCGACAAGGAATACGCCGCCGCATTGACCAGCGCCTACAACGACTGGCTGGTCGACGAGTGGTGCGCCCCGGACCCAGAGCGGTTGCTGGGCCTGGCCATCCTGCCGCTGTGGGACCTGAACGCGTCGGCGGACGAGGTTCGTCGCATCGCCGGACGGGGCCTCAAGGGCGTCACGCTTCCGTCCGCTCCGGCGAGCTACCCGGGGGTCCTGCCCTTCACCGACCCGGGCTGGGACCCGGTCTGGGAAGCGCTTTCCGAGACCGGCCTGCCGGCGGAGATCCACATCGCCACCGGAAAGAAGGACCTCGGCGTGCTGAACCCCGGGGTCGGTTCGCCGGCCGCGGTGTTCGTGCACCTCGCGCCGGCTTCGAACATGACCGTGGTATCGACGCTGCTCTTCTCGGACATCCTGATCCGCTACCCGAAGTTGCGCTTCGTCTCCGCGGAGTCGGGCATCGGTTGGCTCCCCTACTTCCTCGAGCGCGCGGATTACACGTTCCGGAAGCACCGCTTCTGGACCGGCGTGTCGTCGGGCAC
Organism: Actinomycetota bacterium; assembly: GCA_040905475.1. NCBI lineage: Bacteria > Bacillati > Actinomycetota > Actinomycetota bacterium. The sequence continues at coordinate 49,272 of JBBDRM010000171.1, read as the reverse complement.
GCCGCCGTCCGAGCTCTTCCGCCAGTCGATCCTCGTCAACTACATCTCTGACAAGGCGGGCGTCGAACTTCGGCACATGATCGGCATCGACAACATCATGATCGGCACCGACTATCCGCACACCGACACGAGCTGGCCCGACACGCAGCGCGTGATCAAGGAGCAGATGGGCGACATCCCCGACGACGAGCGCCACAAGATCTGCGCGGGCAACGCGGTGCGGATCTTCCACCTGGACGCCGTCTAGATCGCGGATGGGCACCGGCCGCTCGGCGGGGGTCACCGCCGTGGTATTCGACTACGGCGGCGTGCTGACCGGTCCGCCTTTCGATCGCGTCGCCGAGTTCGAAGCGGCCAACGCGCTTCCCGCCGACGCGATCATGAGCTTCTTCGACGAGCCCGAGTGGGAAGATCTGATGCTCGGCAAGGCGTCCGTCGTCGACTGGATGAAGTCGCTCGGCCGGCGCGTGCAAGACGACCACGGCGTCCACATCGATCTCCGCGCGCTCGGGGTGCTGCTCGCCGGCGAGGGCCCGCAGCCGGCGATGCTCGACATGCTCCGCGAACTGCACGAGCGCGGGATCGTTCTCGGGATCCTCACGAACAACGTGCAGGAGTCGGCATGGCGCGGGCTTGTTCCCGTCGAGCTGCTCGATGTCGTGGTCGACTCGTCCGAGGTCGGGCTCGCGAAGCCCGACCCGCGCATCTACGAGCTGCTGCTCTCCAAGCTCGGTCGCGCCGGCGAGCAGGTCGCGTACTTCGACGACCTCGAGGAGAACATCCCGCCGGCGCGGGCGCTGGGCATCCAGGCCTTCCTGTTCCAGGATCCTGCGCAGTGCCGGAAGGAGCTCGAAGGGCTCGGCGTGCTCAGAACAAGCGGATAAGCCGGTAGGACTCCGAGTACTCCATCCCCGAGCTCGGGTCCGAGCTCCGCGTCATCATCCGCAGGCGCTCTCCGATGCCTTCGTGGAGCTTCTCGGGGAGCGGGTCGTTGCCGTCGGTGAACGCCGAGGTGTGACTGAGAAGAGCCTCGATCTTCTGTTCGATGGTGTGCGAGACGTCGACCGTGATCGCATCCCCACCGCCGCCCTGGAGCAGCACCGCCTTGGGCTTGTGCGGCTCGAGCCCCTCATCGATCCACATCTCGGGGAACCTACGTCGCGTCGAGGCGTCGGGAACGATCGCTCGAAGCGTGGCCTCGCCGACCGCCGGGTGATCGGGGTGGGAGAGGTATTCCCGACCAATGATGTTCAGGAAGTGCGACCCCGGGTCGGGCGCGATGATCACGTCCGGCCGGTGTCGCCGGATCTCGCGCGCGAGCGCCTTGCGCAGCTCCGGCGTCGGGTCCAGGCTCCCGTCCTCGAAACCGAGGAACACGACGTCCTTCACCCCGAGCACGCGAGCCGCGGCGAGCTGCTCGGACCGGCGGATCTCCCGAAGCTTCTCCGTGGTCATCCCGGGGTCGTTCGCGCCGGCTTCCGCATCGGTGGCGACGACGTAGACGATCTCGACGCCCTCCTTCGCCCATGCCGCCACCGTCCCGGCGGAGCCGAAGTCGCCGGCGCTCGGATACGCGAACACGACCATGGCTCGATCGACATCGAACTCTTCGTTGAGACGCACGGCGCGGATCTTAGGCGTTCAGGTGGCGCGCGTCGTTGTACGTCTCCATCCAGCCCGACCAGGTCTTGATGCCGCGCTTCTCGCCGACGCGCTTGCTCTGGCCGTCGCACCCTCGGTAGAAGCGGCCGCCGACGCCGGCACCCGAACCCGCCCCGAGCATCTTCATCTGGCCCTGCGGGTCGGCCTTCCACTCCCATTCGATGCCGCCGAAGCGGTAGAGCACGCGCTCGGCGAAGGAGTTCTCGTCGAGCGAGATCTCGGCCTCGACGTCGGTCGTCATCACGACGGCGCCGTCCTGGCCGACGAGCATCGCGAAACCCCAGTCCTCAGCGCCGTAGCCGATCTGGCCGACCTCGAAGGTGCCGTCGTCGTACTCGTTCATGACCGCGTGCCATGCGACGTGGATGCGGTTGAAGTACGGGCCCATGTTCCAGGTCTGGCCTGGTGGGAGGTAGAGCTGGTCGTAGCCGTAGAAGCCTTCGACGCGGCGGCCGAGGATCGTCCCGCTCGCGCGCACCATCGTGCAGGCGTACATGCCGCCGGCGTCGCGCGTCGGGTCGTACCAGTGGAGTCCCGGGCCGATCGTCGGGCCGCTCAGGTTCAGCAGATCGCCCTCGTCCCACTCGCCGCCGTCGACGCGCTGGCGGTAGGAGAACGGCTCGCCGGGGAGACCCTTGCGGCTCTCGCTCACGATCTCTTTGTCGTTGAGCGTGTACTCGATGGGGCCGCCGCGAAAGGACTTCCAAGAATCCTCGTGCAGCTCGAGGTGTCCCCCGCCCAGCGTCGTCTGGATGAACAGGCCGCGGCTGGATTCCTCGCCGGACTTCCGGATCGCGGCATAGATGTTCCCGTCCTCGTCGCGGAAGCTTCCGTAGATGTAGTTCCCGGACAGCGCCAGGCCGAAGTAGGTCTTCTCGTTCCAGGAGTCCTCGAGGCTCGGCTCGTAGGCGCCCACGACGCACTGATGACCGAAATTGCCGCGCTGCCTGGTGACGAGGCTGGGGGCCATGGCTCCTCCCGTTCGAACGGCCCGGGATCGGGCTAATAGTTTACTAAGTTAGTCTAATAGCTCGGTCCGGTTCCGAGCAAGCCCCGAACGAGCCTCTCGGCTTCTTGGCTTCGTCGCACCGAGCCGAGCCTCCGTGCACCTGCTCTCCGCGGCGACCGGATCGCGCCCCTTCAGCTCGCTCCGAACGTCGGGTGCTCCAAAACCTACGCGTGGCGCAGGTTTTCGGTCACAAGACGCCGGCTCGGCTCAGCAGAGTCGCCACGTCGGACCGCACCCTTTCGGCGTGGCGTGTCGCGTCCTCCCACGTCACTCGATAGACGGTCCAGCCGAGCCGGACCAGCGCGTTCTGCCTCGCGCGGTCCCGCTGCAGATCGCGGCGGCTCGAATGGAACTCGTACCCGTCGGCCTCGATCGCGAGGAGCGCGGCCGGATAGGCGAGATCCACCCGAGCCACGAGCGCCCCACGCTCGGATCGAACCTCGTATTGACGCATCGGAGGTGGAAGACCGCCTGCTACGAGCAGGTTCCATACGATCACCTCAAGGGCGCTATCCGTCGCGATCCCTGGATGGCGTTCGAGAAGTGCGTCGAGCACCCGACGACCAGGTACACGGCCGCGACGCATCAACGTTGCCCGTAGCTGGTCAACCGTCGCCATGCGACCGCGGAGCGCCGACTCTACGGCCAGCTCGATCGTCCGCCCATCAACGACCGCGCATAGATCGAGCAGGGTGCGAACCACCGAAGTCATGCGGATCCCGTTCCGGACGACCACCTCGTCCGGCTCCAATGTCCGCGCGCGATGAACGATCATCCCGGGTTCGGTCGCGCGGTGCCGGCCGATCGTCACCACCTCGACCGGCGCAACGTTCACGCCGTCGAGCTCGAAGATCGTCGCCGCAGCACGGTGCGAAACGGCACCCTTCGAGCCGACCCACAGCGAAGCTGCGCTGAGTCGCTGGTGCAAGCGCGCTTCTTGCTGACCCGGCGTCCATAGGGCGTAAACGCAGGGGTGGACGCGTGTCCATGCCCCAGCTCGAACGAGCCGCTGGATGCCCGGTGCGGAGAGACCTGCACCGACGGCTTGGCTCGCCGAGACGACGCCATGTTGAGAGCCGGCGATCCTCGTGCAGGCGGCGAGCGCGAGCGCGCGTGATTTCAGCATCGAGTCCGAGCCTAGGCACCGGCGATGTCGGGCGCGGCCTTCGATGTCCGGTTCTTCGCAGTCACGGCGAACGTGACCCTCCACCTACGCGTCGCGTAGGTTTTGGAGCACGTGACGTCTGGAACGAGCAGAACCAGTCAAGGCGGGGCTGCGAGCGAGCAGAAGCGGCTGCATCGGAAGGAGCGAAGTGGCGGACGTAAGAGCGAAGCGGCCGAACATCCTGCTGATCACGACCGACCAGCAGCGCTACGACTCGCTCGGATGCAACGGGAACACGGTGTGCCGGACGCCCTCGATCGACTCGCTCGCCGCCGCCGGCATCCGCTACGAGCGGGCCCACGTCCAGAACGTCCTGTGCATGCCGTCGCGCGCGACGATCGTGACCGGCCAGTACCCCGGGACCCACGGCGTGTGGAACAACGGGGTGTGCCTGCCGCGCGAGTCGCCCTCGGTCGCGCACGTGCTCAAGGACGCGGGCTACGCGACCTCGCACATCGGCAAGATGCATTTCGAGACCACACGGCCGGTTTTCAGTGAGCACCTGCGCGGCGTCGGCGAGCGCCCGGTGATGACGACGCAGTTCGTCGATATCGACGGCGAGCAGATCATGTGGATCGTCCCGACCGGCGAGGACCTGCATGGCCCGCACCGCGGGTTCGACTTCATCGAGCACTGCAACCACTTCGTGTCCGGCCACCACGCACTCTGGGTCCGCGACCAGATCGGCCCGAAGGAGATGAACCGCGTGCTCGTCGAGACTATGCGCGCGTTCCGCGACGGCTTCGGCGGGGACACCGGCGCGTTGCAATCCGTCTATTCGATGCTGCCGGCCGAGCTGCACGCGTCGACCTGGGTCGTCGACCGGACGATCGCCTGGCTCGACGAGATCGGGAGCGAAACACCGTTCTTCTCGTGGGTGTCGTTCGACGACCCGCACCACCCGTTCAACCCACCGGCGGGGTATGGGCGGCGATACGACTGGCGCGAGATGACCCTGCCGAACGCGCGTCGCGCGACCCGCGAGGCGATCGCCGCCGAGCTCGCCGGCAAGCCGTGGCAGTACGGCGCCTACTGGCGCGGCGAGTACGGCTCGCACGAGGGGAGCCTCGGCGGATTCACGCCGATGGATCTCACCGACGATCAGGTGCGCGAGATGATCGCGCTCACCTACGGGATGGTCGAGCTGATCGACGACAACATCGAGCGGCTGCTCGCGCACCTCGTCGCCCGCGGGCTCGACGCCGACACCCACGTCTTCTTCACGACCGACCACGGCGAGCTGCTCGGGGACCACGGGTTGATCCTGAAGGGTCCGTTCCACCTCGACGGGCTCGTGCGCGCGCCACTGATCTGGCGCGACCCGCACAGCATTCGCGGCGTCGTCACCGATCCCGTCGGGTTGCTCGATCTGGCGCCGACGTTCTGCTCGGTCGCCGGCGTTCCGATACCCGGCTGGATGGACGGCGCGGTGCTGCCGGTCGCCGACGGGACCCGCGAGCGCGTGCTGACCCAATACGACTCACAGGTCACGCCCGAGCTCGTGCTCCGGAGCATGTACCGGGACGGCTGGTTCGTCACCGCGTACCCCAAGATGGGAGGAGTCGGCGAGCTGTACGACATGCGCGAGGACCCACATCAGGTCGTGAACCGCTGGGAAGACCCCGCCCGGCGCGCCCTCCGCGACGAGCTCGTACGCGATCTGGCCGAGCACGTCGTCGAGGACCCACGGGCTGAGCGTTTGCGCTGGTGGGCGATCGCCTGAGCCTTGCCCGGTTTCCTGAATCAGTGATATAAATCTACTGAATCGCTATCCGAGGGGGAGCCATGCCCGAGCAGCCGTTCGGAGACTTCGACTACCAGACCGTCGTCGGCACGTTCGAACCGCGCTTGGAGCAGATGCTCCCGCACGACTCGCGCTTCGGGCTCAACCTCCAGGTCCAGTACATCTACGGCGGCTTCACCACATCCGACGGCACGCAGTACATCGTCGAGCGGAAGTTCATCGGCCCGATGACCGGCGGGTTGTGGCTGATGTCGACGGCGCCCGGCACGCTCAAGCTCGACATGGGCGCGCTGCGGAGCACGCGCGGCGAAACCAAGCGCGAGTTCACCGAAGGGCGCCGCGTGTGGGGCGAGCACCTCATGCACAAGCTCGGGCAGGCGACCGGGCGCGACGACCAACCGCTCACGCTCGACCTCGACGGCGACAAGATCGCTTGGTCCGAGGGCGACCTGCTGTCGCTCGAGGGCACGCTCGCCGGGCCGGGCTTCCAGTTCTACGCGCCGATGCGTACCGAGCCGCTCTTCTACACGACGCACGCGTACTGGGTGAAGGGCACGGTCCTGGGCGAGGAGGTCGACGGGTTCATCGGCTTCGACCACGGCTACTGGCAGCACGGGCGCGAGTGGAAGGAGTACCGGATATTCCACGACATCGAGGTCTCGTGGGAAGTCTTCGGGAACCAGTTCACCGACGGGTCGAGCGAGTGGGGCGTGATCGTCAAGGGGCGCGGGGACATGAGCGCGGCGGTCGTATTCGAAGGCGACAAGATCATGGGCCGGACGAACCACATGCCGGCGCGCTACGACCTCGACGACGAAGGGTTCATCAACGAGGGCGTGTTCACGATCGGGGACGACGAGTGGGCGTTCACCGGCAACGAGACCGGCCGGATGCACGAGTTCTCGAACGCACGCTGGGCCGGCTACCGGGCGCAGGCGGGGATCACGCGCCGGGTCGGCGATGAGCGCAAACTGAAGAACGGCTTCTGCTGGATCGAGTTCTTCCCGGACCGCATCAGGAACGAGGGGCTCGCGCG
>JBBDRM010000171.1:17655-42646 GCA_040905475.1 Actinomycetota bacterium | reverse complement strand
CTCGTAGAGCGCGCGCTCGGACGCGAGGGCGCCGTGGCCAAGATCGTGACGATGGTCGCGAAGGTGATCGGCGACAACTGCACCGGATGCTCCTTGTGCGTGTTCTCGTGTCCCACCGTCGCGCTCACGATGCGGCCACGCCGGAACGACGAGCCGGGACCGGGCCGCATGATCGCCGAGCTGAACGAAGCGGACTGCTACAACGCGCAGAACTGCCTCGAGATGTGCCCCGACGATGCGATCGTGATGGAGGCGCTCGGGACTCCGTTCACCGTCGGCTTCGACGCGTCCGGGACGGACGCCGATGAGGTCTTGAACCTCTGTCTCCGGGCGGGCGTGCTCCCCGACCAACGCGTCTGTTACTGCACCGAGACGAACGCCGACGAGCTCGCCGCGGCGATCCTCCACGGCGCCGACGCGCCGGAGAAGCTCTCGCTCGCGACCGGCGCGCGAACCGGCTGTACGGAGATCTGCCATTTCCCGATCATGCGCCTGCTCGAAGCAGCCGGCCACGACCCCGTCTCGCGCGTTCCGGCGCGCGGCTACCAGGGGTACGGGATCATCGGCAGGCTGATGGATCACGTCGCCGACGATGGAACGGTCGACCCGGATCTCACCGACGGGTTCCCCGCCTATCCGATCGACAAGGACGTCAACCTGATCAATTTCGACCTCGAGGGAGCGTGAGATGACACTCGCCTCCTCCCCGGCCCCGCCGCTCCTGCCGACCTGGAACGGGCGACGGCCGGCCGATGTCGTCGCGATGCGCGGTGCGGAACTGCCGGGGATCGTGGCCCTGCCGATCCGCATGCTGACGCCGTGGCTGCCCGAGCCGATCTGGAGCGCCGGCGCACCGGACGACGTCGGAGAAGTTCGCGCCAGGACGCGCCGACGCGTCGAGGCGATGGACTGGTCGATGATCCGCGAACGGGCTCGGGTCAACCTGCTCGCGAACCCTCACGGGTTCGCGCTCTGCGGCATGGCATACGTCGCGATGCTCGAAGAGATCCGCACGCACGTCGAGCGCGAAACCGGCGCCACCGTCCGCCTTCGCATCGCGGAGTCGATGGGGCACATCGAGAACCCGGACTGGATGAAGATCTTCGATCTGCCCGAACGTTTCGGCGACGCGAAGGAGTGCCCGCAGATCGACGCCGGCACCGAGATCTCGACGCGCGTCGGACGCATGTGGGTCAACCGGAAGCTCTTTCAATGCGATCACTTCATCCACACGCATGTCACCGAGATGCGCGAGGGGTACCTGCACCGGATGCTCGACCGGCTCTACAAGCCGTTCGGGATGGGCTATACGCGCGTCGAGACACGCTCCGGGTACCACTTCGGGTACGGCCCGCGGACCGGCCAGCTGGTCGCGCGGGCCATCTTCGAAAGCGACTTCGTGCAAGAGCGCTACACCGGAACCGTCGTGTTGAACACGAGCCCTGAGGGCGTCGTCGACGTCGACGGAGCGAACGATCTCGCGGAGCTCAACAGCCGCGTATCGCTGGACCTGTTCCGCAACTACGGGACGCTGATCCGCCTGATGGCCGAGATCGACGAGTGCATCGTCGTGTTCGACGGACACGGGAACACCGTCTACTGCTACGCGGGCGGGATCCCCTTCGACGTCCTGTACTTCTCCAACGTGGACTTCTTGGATCTCGACAACCCCGCGATCCTAACGCCAATGCTCCCCGAATCCGCGCGCGAGCTCTTCGGTCCCTATGCGTCCGGCGAGAACGCGGCCGTCAAAGCGCTCGTCGTCAACTACATGGCCGGCGGCATCCCCTACACCTATCTGATCGACAAGATCCCGACGCTCGTGGTCGGCCCGACGCTGTGGGAGTGGCTGACCACCGACCCGTCCGCGTGCATGCTCAGCCGACTGGCGGCGCGGGCCGAAGATCTTCCCGCCGCGATGCACGTCGCCCGCAACATCGCGCGGACCGACAAAGTGCTCGTCTACGACGGCCTGCAGGGAGCCATGCACGTTTCCGAGAGCCTCGCGGACCACCTGCTCGCTCGCGCTCCGGACGTCGCGGAGCACGTCCGATCCACCCTTCTCCCGAGATGGCTCGCGCAGCGGAACCTCGCCTGAGCGACCTGCTGCTCGGCGGCGCGAACGGCGCCCGCTTCCGCGGTGTCGTCACCGCAGGGGAGGCCGGGATCGCCGCCGGCCTCGGGATCGTGCTGCCTCCGGCACGCGCGGTCGCGAGGGATGGTGACCCTCTCGCAGCGGGTGCGGAGTTGCTCGAGATCGAAGGCACGGGCGCCGAGCTCGCCCGGGTCGAGGACGAGATACTCGGCGATCTGGGGGTGGCGTGTGGTGTGGCCACCAACGCGGCGAGGCTGGTCGCCGCGGCGCCCGAGGGACTCGGGATCGTGTGCGGCGGATGGAAGAAGCTGCCGGCAGCGATGAAGCCGGCGCTGCGAGCCGGGCTCGCGGCGGCCGGCGTCGCGCCTCGGCTGCTCGACGATCCGTTCGTCTACATCGACAAGAACGCCGTGCGGATCCTCGGCGGCCTCGTCCCTGCGATCGCCGCGGGGCTCGCGCTCGGCAACGGACCGGTTGCGGTGCAGATCAAGGATCCAGCGGCCGCCCTCCCCGCGGTGCTCGCCGGGGCCGCCGGGGTCATGGTCGACACGGGCCTGATCGGCGACGTTGCCATGGCCCACCGCTCGTTGGTCGCCGCAGGGCTCCGTGAGGGTGTGACGCTGGCGCTCGGCGGCGGCGTGGGGTCGCACCATCTCGAGCCCGCTCGGGCGGCGGGGGCGGACGTCGTCGACGTCGGCAGGGCGATACTCGGGGCGCCGCTGCTGGATCTCCGTTTCGACGTCGACGTGGTCTAGCGATGCCCGACGTCGAGCTCCTCGACAAGACCGAGGTGTGGATCGAAGGGATCCGGCTCGACGGCGCGGATCTCCCGCAGATCGGGGCCGCAGTGGCAGGGGTCCTCTCCTTGCCGCCCGCGCGCGTGTTCGTGACCGACGTGCGCGACTCTCGCGTCGTGCTCGACGTCTTGGTTCCCCGCGTGCGCCTTGAGGATGTGGCCGGCAAGCAGCCGGAGGTGTTGGCGGCCGTCGCTGCGATCGACGGCGTGTCGGTGTTGGACGGCGCCGCCGTCCACTCGTGGGGCGTCCTCGGGATCATCGGCGCCCCGGCCGAGCATGTGCCCGAGCTACTCGAGCGGGCCGAGGAGCTGGAGGGCGGCCTGCGCCGCTACGTTGCGACGCGTTGCGCCGTCGTCTCGACGGGCGGCGAGCTCGTGGACGGCCGCGTGAAGGACACGAACCTCGAGGTGGCGAAGGAGATCCTCGGCGCTGCCGGGTTCGAGGTCGCGGCCGGAGGAACCGTCGCCGACGACGAGCGACTCATCGCCGGACGCGTGGCGCGGCTGGTCGGCGACGGATACGGCTTGGTGATCACCACGGGCGGCGTCGGCGCCGAGGACAAGGACCGCACGATCGAAGCGTTGCAGCTTCTGGATCCCGACCTTGCAACGGCTCCCATCGCGCACTTCCGCGCCGGCGAGGGCCGGCACGTGAAGGATTCCGTACGGGTCGCGGCCGCGCGCGTGGGCTGGGCCCGGGTCGTGGCGCTCCCCGGACCGACGCATGAGGTGCGTCTCGGATTGCCGGTCCTCGTCGCGGCGTTGAGCCACGACGCGCCGTCGAGCGAGATCGCGGAAGCGATCGCGCGGGCGATCCGCGCCGGGCTACGACGGGGGACCCACGATTGATCGCCGACGGGGTGCGGAGCCTCGGGCGATTGGCTCTCGGGCTGTCGCCGTGGGCGCCGTCGGCCGGGCCCCGCTCGCTCGAGGATCTAACTCCGGAGTACCTGACACGCGCACTCGCCGGCGCCACACCGGGTGCCGAGGTAGCGGCGTTCGCGCCCACCGACGGCACGTCGGGCACGACGGATCGTCACCGCCTGAAGCTCGAATGGAACGCGGCAGGAGCGGCCGCCGGTCTCCCCGAGACGGTCTTCCTCAAGAGCACGCCGATCGTCGCCCGCAATCGGGCGCTCTGCTCGGTCCTGCGCATGCCGCCCAACGAGCTCGACTTCTACCGGCTCGTCCGGGATGCCGTTCCATCCGTCGCTCCTCGAGCGTACGCGATGAGCTATGGATCGGGAGCGCGTTTCCTGTTGCTGCTCGAGGATCTCGGCGCCTCGGGTGGTCTGACGTACTCGCTCGCGCAGGACGCCGAGCTGCGGCACTTCGAGGACCTGATCGACGCGCTCGCGACGCTGCACGCCGCCTTCTGGGAGAGTCCACGGTTCCAGACCGACCTCCGCTGGGTCAAAGCGCAGCGGCAGCGGGCCGGCTACGGGATGCTCACGGCGCTCTTCAAGGCGTGCCGACGCAAGGTCCTGCGTTCCGGCAGACAGATCCCGGAGCCGGCCCGCCGGCTGACGGAGCTCCTCACGCGCGAGTCTCGTACGCTCGCGCGTCTCTTCGAGCAAGGCCCGCGGACCTTCGCGCACGGCGACACGCACGCGGGGAACACGTTCGCGCGCACGGATGGATCGGCCGGGTTCCTGGATTGGCAGGTTGTCCATCAGGTCCACGGCGTCCGCGACGTCGCCTACATGCTCTGCGTGTCGATGTCGACCGACCTGCGCCGGACGAACGAACGAGACCTCATCGGCCGGTACGTCACACGTCTCTCCGAGCGAGGCATCCGGGATCTCAACGAGGCCACCGCGTGGGAGCTCTACCGGATCTTCGCGGTCGACGGATGGGATGCCGTGGTCACGACCGCCGCGTTCGCCGGGCTCCAGGATCCCGAGAACGTCGAGCGCGCGTTCGCGCGCGGACTCGCGGCGGTCATCGACCTCGACTGTCTCGATGCGATCGAGCGGGCGCTCGTGCGCAGCAGTCTGCTGTGACTCCGCTATCCGGAGGGCACTCAGGCAGCGCCGATCTCGACGACTTCGCCCTGGCTCACAGGCTCAGGGACGGGCAGACCGTCTTCCTTCAAACCCTCGATGTGAAACTCGATGGCTTCACGGATCCGTTCCAACACCTCGGCCCGCTCTTTGCCCGTTGCGATGCATCCAGGGAGATCGGGCACGTACGCGCTCCAATTGATCTCCCCGGGCTCGAGGATCACGGTGTAGCGCATCGCAGCCCCTTTCATCTCTTCAGCCCAGCTTGTTTCAGTATCGAGTTGAGTGTACCGGGACGAACCTCGTCGCTCCGCTTGCCGGCTACCGTTACCCTTCCGGGCTTGCGAGGATGTTTGAACTGACGATGACTTCCTCGGGTCCGTATCAGGACCCACCCGTCGGCTTCGATGGTCCTGATCACCTCGGCGACCTTCACCCCGCGACGCTAACGTTGATGCCCTCCGTGGGTCCTGCCAACCTGACGCGACTGAGAGAGTTGTCGCGAGTATGACGCTCAAGGCGCTACTCGAGGGCAGCGAAAGTCGCGAGATCCTCTGCGGCCCTAGCGAACCGTGTCGCGCAGGCGGTGTTCACATCCTCCGGCTGGAGCTCCTCCGGGTTCACCACCCACATGAACCCGTGCATCACGTTGCGCCGGTACGCGAGCCACGCCTCGTCCAAGCCCGGCGCCGGCGCGCCGTAGGACGCCAGCCGCTCTAGATAGCCGGACAGCAGCGCACGCTCGTGCGCACGGCGGTCGTCGATCTCGAGCGAGCCGATCACGAAGTACGTCACGTCGTGCGCCCACGTGCCGCACATCGCGCCCTGCCAGTCCAAGAACCCGGGCGAACCGTCGGGCTCGAAGTACATGTTTCCGAGGTGCGGATCGCCGTGGATGAAGCACCCCGGCGCTTCCTTGTTGCGCTCCCACATCGCGACGACCGCGGCCTGAATGCGGTCGTGGTCGCGGAGTTCGCCGGTTACCGCGGCGGCGCGCGGGCGCCCCATGCAAGCCGCCCAGTTCTCCGGGCCGAGCAGGTACAGGATGATTGGCTCGAGCACGCCGGGGAACCGTGCGAGCGGAGCCAGGCGCGGGCTCTCCCACCAGAGCGCGTGGTAGCGCGCCATGATGTCGAGCGACTCCGCTGCGACCTCGGGGGTGATCGGCGATGTCGCCCGGCCGAACGTGACGTTCCGAACCGTGAGATCCTCGAGCAGCACCAGCGCCTGGCCGGAGTCGGGATCGACGGCGCCGAAGAACGTGCGCGGGATGTTGATGCCGTCGAGCTCGGGCGCGACGTCGTTGAAGAACTCAACCTCGCGCGCGTAGCCGGTCAGCCCGACGATGTTGCCGACGTCGGGGATGTCGAAGCCGCCCTTCAGCACCATCGAGTGTGGCAGACCGTGCTCGCGGCCCGCGTCGTTGTACTCGAGCAGCAGCTGCATCTTCGTCGCGGTGCCGCGGATCACGGTGCCGACCTTGAGCGATGTCACCTCAACGCCGGCGTGACGAGAGGACAGCGCCGCGGTAACCCACTCTGCGTCGACGTCCTCGGTCTTAAGGGGGAGTGGAAACACGGACGATTCAGCCCACGGTCACGTCGGCGAGGCGACCGTTGTAGGTCTCCATCAGCGCCTCGGTACACACCGGCACGCGCGTCTCTCCCTCGCGGTAGACCCAACCCTGGATCCAACGATGGCCCTCAGGGAGGTCCTCGCGGATCGGGCAGCGCCCGCCCGACGGGTGCGCGTCCCAGATCCACGTCTCGCCGCCGCCCGTGTAACGCACCTTCGCCGGGAACGGCGGTTCCAACCCATCGAACGTCACCTCGACCGTGAGGTCGCGCGCGATGATCGGCGGGCCGTCGGTCCGTTGGATGATCATGATCGCGTAGCCCTCGGTTCCCCACACGAGGTGGCCGGCGTGGATCGTGCCGTCCGCGTACTCGGTGGCGAACGCGACCCACGCGGCCTCGAGCGCGGTGAGATACGAGCTCTTGATGAAGTTCATACCAGTCGGCATGTGCATGCTGTCGTGGAAGAACAGCCCGGTCACCGGTGTGCCCTTGATCGTGCCGGTGCCTCGGAAAAGGCGCGACGTATACACCAGGGATTCTGACGCGTCGGGGACGAAGAACTGGATCGCGTCGCCGATCAGCTCGCCGCGGATGTCGAGCGCGTCGCCCTCGGTCCACGCGAACGTCGGGCCGTCGGTCGAGATCAGTGCCGAGCCGTCCGGCAGCCAGACGCCCCAGCGGTCCGCGCGCTTCTCGTGCGTCACCGGGCCCGTGTACGACTTGTCGCCCTCCGGTTGGTAGACGAAGTCGGTGCCCGGCGTCGATTCGGGCAGGTGCAGGAACCGCGCCTTGTCGGCGTAGGCGCCCCGGATCGGCCACCAGTACGTTCCGTCGGCCGCGCGCAGCGAGCCGTACGCGTACTCCATCGCCATCGGCAGGCCGTGGACCGGCTCCCAGTGGTTCGCCGGGTCGGGCTCGATGAAGCCGCCGACCGGCTGGAAGCCGTAGCGCCCGTGCGTGCGGGCCGTCATCGCTTCCTCCGTTTCAACGCTTTGAGCCGCTCCCGCGCACCCGACCCGTACATGAGGCGCATCATCCGCAGCAGCGCTTCGGGCTTGGGACGCTTGCCGGTGAACATCGCCGCCGCGAGACTCGGCCCCCGCGGGAAACGGCTCTCTGTGATCGTCTTGATCCTGCTGAACTCGCGCAGACCTTCCTCGCCCTGAAGGCGGCCGAACCCGCTCGACTTCTCGCCGCCGAACGGGAGCGCCGGGATCCCCGAGCCCATGACGGCGTCGTTGATGTTCACGCCGCCGGCGACGAGACGCCGCGCGATCTGCCGCGCCTCGGCGGCGTTGGGCGAGAACACGCTCGCGTTGAGGCCGTAGTCGGTGTCGTTGGCGAGCCGGACGGCCTCGTCGACGCTGTCGACGCGCATGACCGACAGCACCGGCCCGAAGGTTTCCTCACGCATCAGCTCCATCCGCGGGTCAACGTCGACGACGACGGTCGGCTCGAAGAAGTTCTCGCCGAGCTCGGTCCTGCGCCGGCCGCCGGTTAGGATCCGCGCGCCCTTGGCGACCGCGTCGGCGAGCCGGCGCTCGATCACATCGATCTGCTGCGGGCGCGTCATCGAGCCCAGGTTCGACTGGGAGTCGGTCCCCTGGCGGAGCCCTTTCGCGGCGGCAACCGCGTGCTCGACGAAGCGGTCGTAGGCGTTGGGCGTTACGAAGGCTCGCTCGACCGCCATGCAGAATTGGCCGGAGTTCGTGAACGAGGCGCCGACCGCGGCGCGCGCAGCCTTCGCGACGTCTGCGCCCTCGGCCACGATCATCGGGTCCTTGCCGCCGAGCTCGAGCACGACCTGCGCCAGCGTCTCGGCCGCCGCGGCCAGGATGCGCCGTGCCGTTGCCGGGCTCCCCGTGAACTCGAGCTTGTCGACGCCGGCGCGCACAAGCGCCTCGCCGCTTCGCCCGTCCCCCGTGACGACGTGGATCAGACGCCGTCCGGCGGAGTTGATGATCTCGCCGAGCAGCACGCCGGAGAGCGGCGTCAGTTCCGACGGCTTGAACACGACCGTGTTGCCGGCCGCGAGCGCGGAGGGGATCACCTGGGCGGGGATCCCGACCGGGAAGTTCCACGGCGCGATCATGCCGATGACGCCGTAGGGCTCGTAGGTCACCCAGGCGCGCTTGAGGACGAGCGGCTTCGTCGAGATCCGGCGGCGCCGCAGCGCACGCGGCCCGGCCTTCGCCGCGTAGGTCAGCAGGGTGCAGCAGGCGAAGACCTCGAAGATCGCGTCCGGCAGCGGCTTGCCGGTCTCTGCGGCGACCAGCCGCGCGAGCTCGTCGGCGCGGTCGACGATGGCGCCGCGGATCTTGAGCAGATGCGCGGAGCGCGCGTTCAAGCTCAGCTTCGCCCACGGGATCGCGTCGTCGCGCGCTTGCCGCACGATGCGCACGATCTGCTCGGCGTCCATGACGGGCGCCGAGCCGAGGATCTCGCCGGTCGCCGGGTTCATCGAGTCGATCCGGTCGTCGTGGATCGCCGCAAGCGCCATCGTCAGCCCTTCCTTCCGAGCTTCGTCATATCGATCTGTCCCGTGAGCGCCGCGCCCGTGAACCCGCCGTCGGTGAACAGGTTGGTCCCTGTGATGAAGGTGGCCGCGTCGCTGTTGAGGAACACGAGCGCGTGCGCTTGCTCCTCGGGGGATGCGTCGCGGCCCATCGGGCGCGGCCACGCGTCCCAGAAGTCCTTCCCCATCGCCTCGACGAACTGCGGGTACATCGGCGTCGTGGTCGGGCCCGGGCTTATGCAGTTGATGCGGATGCCTTTGCCGATCAGCTCGCCGGCCGACGCCATCGTGTTCACGATGATGCACTGCTTCGAGAAGCTGTAGCCGTCACCGACCACGTCGGGATGCTCCTCGCACCAGCGTCGCGCCTCGTCGAAGCCGCCGGCGGTGAGCAGCTCGTTGATCGGCTCAAGATTCCGCGCCCACCCCATGCCGCCGACCGAGGAGATGCTGGCGATCGCCGAGCGCGGCGGCATCACCCGGAGCACGCGTGTGATGAGGTGACGGGCACCGACGAAGTTGACCAGCATCACCTCGAGCGCCGGGAAGAGATTCGGAAGTCCGGCGCAGTTGAAGAGCTTGTGCACGGGTTCGCCGATCGTGTCGACCGCCGCGTCGATCGACGCGGGGTCGCGCAGGTCGGTCTCGATGAACTTAGCGACCGCGATCTTCGGCTCCTTGACGTCGACCGCGAAGACCTCGGCGCCGAGCTCGCCGGCGATCCGCGCCACCGCCTCGCCCATGCCCGACGCGGCGCCGGTCACGATGACCCGCTGCCCGTCGTACCGCAGCCTGTCGAGCATCACTGCTCCCACGGGACGACCGGGGCGGTCCCCACGAACTCCGTCTTGCCGCCGCGCGCGCGCCGGAGGATCAGGTAGTCGGCGCCCTTGTAGCCGCGATGGTCGTACGGACCGAACGTGATCACGGTTCCCGGCGCGCCGGTGCACGCCGGCAGGCGCTTCACGGTTTCGATCGCGTCGCGTAGCCCGGCCGGCACGGCGACGCGCATGCGTCCGAGCGCCAGTGCGTACGCGTGCCCCATGTCGTAGCCGCACGACGCGCGGGTGTTCCCCGGCCGGTAGCCGAACCGCTTCTCGAACCGCTCCAAGACGGCG
This sequence comes from Actinomycetota bacterium, assembly GCA_040905475.1. Taxonomy (NCBI): domain Bacteria; kingdom Bacillati; phylum Actinomycetota; species Actinomycetota bacterium. Next base: position 32,542 of record JBBDRM010000171.1, on the reverse strand, counting down.
CGGAAGACCTCGTTGCGCTCGTCGTACTGGTCGACGCCGACCCAGCCTTCGAGGTCCTCGGCGTCCTGTTTGCTCACCAACGCACGCACGAACGCCGTGGTCGTGATGCGCGGCGGATCCCACTCGAGGCCCTCGAGCGCCGGGCGCATCACCTTGTTCAGCCGTCCAAGCCCCAGATACACGAGCGCGTCGGCGCCCGCGGCCTTGAGCGGGTCGAGCGCGCGCATCAGCTCGGGGACCTCCATGAACGGGTAGGCGGGCGACTCGGCGACGATCGAGATCCCGCGCTCGAGCGCCGCGGTGCGGAAGTAGTGCGTGTACTCCTCGCCGATCTGCGTCGTCTCGCGGAGCAGCGCCACGCGATGGTGTCCCTCGCCGGCGAGCCACGACGCGATCACCGCCGGCTCCTCCCCCATCCCGCCGTTCGGCAGGTTGAACGCCGCCCGCCCGGCGTAGAGCTGCGTGCCCGACATCGTGCAGGTCGGCACGCCACTGCGCTCGATGTCGGGCAGGATCGCGAGCGCGTTGTCGGTCGTCATCGGGCCGAGGATGCCCAGCACCTTCTCGTTCTGCGTCAGGTCGCGGAACGCGTCTATCACCGGGAAGCCGTCCGTCCATGGCTGCGCGTAGACCTCGCGGACGATGAGCTCGATCGGACGCTCGACCAGGCGACGCTCGTGAACCTCGTCGAACGCGAGCCGCACAGCGTCGAGCCACTCTTGTTTCGGCGGCAGGTCGACGATCGCGCCGATCCGGTACGGAAGGAGCTCTCGTTCGCCCGGCATCAGCCCCACACTACCGGCAGCGTCTTCGGACGCCGGAACGAGACGCCGGTGATCGCCGGCGCCGGCGCATCCGGGTCGAGGCGCAGGTTCGGCAGTCGGTCGAGCAGCGCGTTGAGCGCGGTGGCGGTTTCCGCGCGAGCGAGGTGCATCCCGAGGCACATGTGCGTCGAGAATCCGAACGCGAGATGCGCGTGACGGTCGCGGTGGATATCGAAGTCTTCCGGGTGATCCCAGCGGGAATCGTCGCGGTTGGCCGACGCGAGGGACACGTAGATGAACGACCCCGCCGGCATATGCACCCCGGCGATCTCGACGTCGCGCGTGAGCGCCCGGCGGACGTTGGTCAGCGGCGGCTGCCAGCGGATGCCTTCCTCGATCGCCTGCGACATCAGCGAGCGGTCTTTCCGCAGCGCATCGAGCTGGTCGGGGTTGGTCAGCAAGCCGAACAGCAGGCTGCCGGTCGACGAGTAGGTCGTCTCGGCTCCCGCCGTGACCAGGTTACGGAGGAACGCGATGATCGCGTCGTTGCTCAACCGGTCGCCGTCGAGCTCGACCCCGGCGAGCGCGCTGATCATGTCGTCGCGCGGAGCCGTGCGCCGGTCCTCGATGATCGGAAGGAGATAGTTGCCCATCGCTTGGGACGCGCGGACCGCGCGATCCCACTGGTCGAACAGGATCACTTCCGAGCCCCACACGTGGTACTGCTTGATGTCCGCGTCGGGGAGCCCGAGCAACTTCGCGATGATAAGGATCGGGAATCGGAACGTGAACTCGCGGACCAGATCGGCGCGCCCGCGTGCGACGAAGCCGTCGACGACTTGCTCGACGATCGGCGCGATGAGATCGCGCTCGAGGGTCTCCATGGCATGCCGGGTGAACGCTTGCTCGATCAGCGCGCGGTGACGGCGGTGATCGGGGTCGTCCATGACGACGATGCTGTAACCCCAGGTGATCTCGGCGGTCTTCTGCCAGATCCGTGAGGACACCTGCGTTCCGTCCCGAAGGAGCTGGGTCGCGGCGTCGAAGCCGACGACGGCGAAGTCACGGGCCGCCTCGCTGCGCGTGCGGTTGGGCGCGGTCCCGAGCCCGAGGAGCTCCCACATCTTTCCTTCGTGAACCGGTGCCTGCGCGCGGAGCCGCGCGAGCCTCGGGGAGAGGTCGGCCACGTCGTGGCCCGGGACCTGCGTCATCCCGTCGACGAAGTCGAAGTAGTCCTCGTCGGTTGCGCCGACCGCTTGGCCGCTCCGCATCCAAGGCCTCCGGGCAGGTTGCCCCCAGAAAGCGCTATCGTACAATAAGTTAGCCGATTACCGAAACCCCTCTTCCGGAGACTCGAACGCGTGAAAGGCTCCGCGACCAGCGAGACCGGCGGCCGCGCCGAAGCGATCTGGGCGCTGCTCAGCGACGTCACCCGGATGGGCGAGTGGAGCCCCGAGTGTTATCGGTGCGAATGGCTCGACGGGAAGAACGGCGCCGAGGTGGGCGCGCGGTTCCGCGGACACAACCGCTGGGGTCCGCTGCGCTGGTCGACGGTGAGCGAGGTCGTGAGCTGCGAGCCCGGCCGCGAGTTCGGGTTCCTCGCCCGCCACTGGACCGGTGCCACGACGCGGTGGATGTACCGGCTCGAGGCGAACGGCACCGGGACCCGGATCACTGAGACGTATGAGACCGTGGACACCCCGCGATGGATCATGACGCTCGAGCGGCTGATGCAACGCCAGGATCGTCTCGCTCGCGGGATGCGCGCGACGCTGGAGCAGCTCGGTCGCGTTGCGGAGAAGATGAGCTAGTCGACTGCCTCGAGAACCAGCGCGACGGCCTCGTCAATCGTCAGCGTCCGACCGCGCTCCCAAGCCTCGGCGAAGGGGCCCTCGTCGAGCGTCGCGCGGATGACGGCGAGCGTCTTTTCGTTCTCGCCGGCGAGGTAGTGCGGGACGCTCCAGCCGATCTCCTCGAAAGTAGCCACCGAGCTGGATAGGGCGAGTGTCGCCGTGTCCACCTTTCCCGCGATGGCGAGCGCGCCGGCACAACGGCAGAGGTCGTGGGCGATCATCGTGGGTTTGCCGGCGATATCACGATTGATGAGCAGACTCTGCTTCGCCATCGACAGGGCTTCCTCGACCCGGCCGTCGTCGATGGCACTCACGGTCATGCCACCCAAGATCGTCGCCTCGAGAGGACGACTGCCGAGCACGCGTGCCCGAACGAGATTCTCCTTCTGTAGCGATCGGGCGGCCTCGTGATCGCCGAGCTCGTTGAACATCCACGAGACCATGCGATCCGCCAGCAGGGCGTAGTGCTGGTCCCCGGCCTCGGTGAAGAGTCGAGAGGCTGCGGCGAAGCTGTCTCGTCCTTGCGTGAAATCGCCTGCCTCGGCGGCGGCGTGGCCGAGCCAGTACTCGGCGTTGGCAGTGCCCCACACATCGCCGAGCATGCGGTAAAGCCCCAACCCCTCCTCAGCCCGAAGCCTCCCCGTGGAAGAATCCCCGGTGTCGCGAGCCATGTGGGCAGCCCCGGCCAGTGCTTTCGCGCGGGCCGCCGTCGGACGCTCGTCGACGCGAAGTGCGCTTTCCAGATACCGCAAGCCTTCCGCCCAGTGCTCCTTCTCGCACCAGAACTCCGAGACGGCTCCTGCCAGCCGCAGTGCACGTTCGCCGTCGCCAGACTCTTCGAGGTGATCGAGAGCGCTACGGAGGTTGTCGAGTTCGCGCTCCAGCCGGTTGTTCCACGCGCTGTCGCTCAGATGCATCTCCTCGAGCAGGTGCGGCTCGGCCTCCTCCGCCAGCGCCAGGAAGTGCTCCGCATGGCTTCGTCGCAGGTCCGATCCCTCACCCGATTCCTCGAGTCGCTCGGCCGCATACTCGCGGATCGTCTCCAGCATCCAGAACCGCTCCTCGGTATGACGGACGAGGCTCTTGTCGACGAGGGACTGGAGCGTATCCAGGTCGGCCTTCGTGACCTCCTCCGCGGATCCGAGCGAGCATCCGCCTGCAAACACGGCGAGGCGGGCGAAGAGGCGCTGTTCCACGGTGGTCAGTAGTTCGTAGCTCCACTCGATCGTTGCGCGCAGTGTCGCCTGCCGCGGATCGGCTTCCCGGCCGCCCCTGAGCAGATCGAGGCGCTGCGAAAGGCGCTCCAAGATCTGCGCGGGTGAAAGGACGCTCGTGCGAGCGGCCGCCAGCTCGACCGCGAGCGGCAGGTTGTCGAGACGCCGGCAAAGCTCGGCGATCGTCTCATCGGCCTCCCGACGGGAGCGTGTGCAGAAAAGCTGCACGGCCTCCGGGTCGGCGAGGGGCGGCACCGGATATTCGACCTCGCCCTGCACACGCAGGAGCTCGCGGCTGGTGACCAGGACCTTGAGGTTCGGGCAGGCCTCGACGAGCGATGAAAGGGCCGGAGCTGCGTCGATCACCTGCTCGAGATTGTCGAGGAGCAGAAGCAGTTCGCGCTCCCCGATGTAGGCGGCGAGGCCGTCCTTGGCACCCAGCGTCTGCGCGATCGTGTCGGCGACGAGCTCCGGATCTCTGAGTGTTGCAAGGCCGACCCAGAACACGCCGTTGCGGAAGTCGGGCACGAGCTCTGCCGCCGCCTCGATCGCCAGCCGGGTCTTGCCCGAACCCCCCGGCCCCGTGAGGGTGAGCAGACGCGCGCCCTCATGCAGGAGCGAGACGACCTGCGAGCGTTCCCGTTCTCTGCCGACGAAGGAGCTCGCGGGGTGCGGCAGGTTCGTGTTCGAGATCGTCTTGAGCGGCGGGAAGCGCAACTTCCCGAGCTGATAGATCCAGACCGGGGAATCGAAATCTTTCAGACGATGCTCCCCGAGATCCATCACCTCGACATGGGCGATCTCGCTCGTCTGTTTCGAGATCAGCACCTGCCCACCGTGTCCGGCGGCGGCGATGCGGGCTCCCTTGTGGACGTCCTCTCCGACGTATCCCTCCTCGGAAAGGTGAGGCCTTCCCGTGTGGATGCCCATACGAACGCTGATCGGGCCCGAGGCGAGGCCCTGTTGTGCTTCTCGCGCCGCATCGACCGCGCCGGCCTCGATCGGGAAGGCATAGAAGAACGCGTCGCCTTGCGTGTCCACCTCGACACCGCCGTGCCGGGCGAAGATGCCCCTCAAGAGTCGCCGGTTTTCGGCGAGCGCCTGCGCATACGCCTCGGCTCCCAGCTCGTGCAAGAGCTTGGTCGAGCCCTCGATATCGGTGAACAGGAAGGTGACGGTTCCGGACGGGAGATCGCGCCGCACAGACTCATGATGCCTCAAAGAGGAGCCGCGTTGCAGCTAGCAGCCCATGACCTTGCCCATCGCGTCGCAGAACTCATGCCACCTGGGAGGGTCGATCCTCCCAGCCGGCGCGACGAGCTGATGGATGGGGAGGAGATGAGCGTTGTCGAGGCTGGCGATGGATCCAGGTTTCACGCCTTCGGCTCTCCCGAGAGGAACCTCAGTAGCGATCCCACGCACGGTCGTTGTGATCGGCGCGACCAGCACGCGATGAAGGCGCGACGCCACGCGCGCGCGGGTGAGAATCACGACGGGCCGAACCTTGTCGAGATCTGCCCACCAGACTTGACCGTGACCGAGCCCTTTCACCGGCGTCGTCGTCGCCGCGCCCGCGCCTTCGCCAGGACTTCCTTGGGAACCGCGCCGTCGTAGGGCAGCGGCGGCCCCTCCGACACCTCCCACGCAAGGTCCGGATCTTCTTCGTACGGAGCCGATTCGAGGGCGCGGATCTCCGCCACACCCTCAAGCTCGTCGATCAAAGCCTGGAGCGCGCGATCCAAGAGCTGGCTGTCCGGCGCATCGAGAAGGAGACGACTCCTCGCCAGCCTGGCTTCGTCGACGGTCGTTGAGATCCGCACTCGTGCCATGCCACATATTGTAGCATAACACGTGGCACGCTACCCAAGGCTGCCGAGCCACGTCGCAACGATCTCGTTGAACTGTTCCGGCCGCTCCTGATGCAGGAAGTGTCCGGCGCCCGGCCAGACTTCGACCCGGCTGAGCCCGTCGTCTGGGAGCGCGGTTCGCTCAACCGCAGCCCGGGATTCCTCGGCGTAGAACGCGAGCACCGGCACGCGCCGACGCGCGAGGTACGCGCCCGTGGCGTCCCCGACGGCCCACGTGTCGGGCCCGGCGTAGAGGTTGATCAGCGTCTGCGCGATCACGTGCGGCGGCGTTCCCGCCACACGACGCTGGTGCCACACAGGCAAGTGCGGCGGCGTCTCCGCGGTGTAGAAGAGCGAGAATGACGCCTGCGCGACGAGCACCGGATCGGCTTGCTCGAAGGCGGTGAGGCTCGCTTCGAGCATCGGCATGAGCTCTTGCGGCAGACCGTAGACGGGATCGGAGAGGATCAGCGCTGAGACCAACTCGGGATACTCGACCGCGAGCGTGCTTGCGACGACCGTGCCCAGCGAATGGCCCATCGCGACTACCGGCCCGGCATCGAGCCGCTCGAGCAATCGCGCGAGGTCGGCGGCGAAGCGCGGCGGCGTGTAGCCGTCCGCGGGCACGCTCGACCGCCCGTGGCCCCGCAGGTCGGGCGCGATGACACGATGGCCGGCTTCCAAAGCAGGGATCTGCCACATCCAGTCGTGCGAGTCGCACGACCAGCCGTGGATCGCCAGGACGGGCGGCCCGGCGCCGTGCTCGGTGTAAAAGAGCTCGACGCCTTCGTCGACCTCCGCGAACGCCACGTTCAGGAGATGCCGTACACCCGCGCGGCGTTGTCGAAGACGATCTTGCGCTTGTCCTCGTCGGGCGCGTCCTTGAAGTGCTTGTCGATGTTCTCGCGCGAGTGCGGCCAGGTCGTGTCCGAGTGCGGGTAGTCGGAGGACCACAGGATGGTCTCGACGCCGACGAGGTGGCGCATCTGCACGCCGGCGGCGTCGGACTCGAACGTCGCGAAGATGTTGCGTCCGAAGTAGGCGCCGGGCTCTTCCTTCAGGTCGGTGTGCGCCCAGTGGCGGTGGCGCTCGTAGACCTCCTCGGCGCGCTCGCGGAAGTAGCCGAGCCAGCCGATGCCGCTCTCGACCGAGATCACCTTGAGCTCGGGGAAGCGGTCGAACACGCCCGACCACAGCATGGTGGCGAGCGCTTCGGCGGTGCTCATCGGAAGGAGATTGATGACGGCCTCGGTGCCGCCCGGTCGCGACCGCAAAGCCTTGCCGGTCTCGCCTGCAAGGCCGCGCGGCGGGCCGATGTGGAACGAGATCGACAGGCCGTTCGCCTGGGCCGCGGCCCACAGCGGCTCGAACTCGGGGTCGCCCCACCACGAGTTCTCGCCGGGGAAGACGGGGAGGAGCGCGCCGCGGATGCCGGGTAGCTTCCCGACGCGCTCGATCTCCTCCACCGCGCTTCCGGGGTCCAAGGCCGGGGTCAGCGCGACGCCGATCAGCCGATTCTCGTCGGTCGCGCAGAACTCGGAGAGATGGTCGTTGTAGGCGCGGATGCACGCCATCGCGAGGTCGTGGCGGAGGTCGTTGAAGCCGAACAGCCCGACGTTCGGGTAGAGCACCGTCGCGTGCACGCCGTCGATGTCCATGTCGGACAGGCGGGCGTGCGGGTCGTAGCAGCCCGGTCGTATCTCGTCCCAGTCGACGCCGGATGCCTTGTAATCCTCGTAGCGCCGGCCGGCCATCACGTCGAGGCCGAGCGGCCGGGTGGTGCCGTTCGGCAGCGCCCAGCCGTGGCCCCCATCGGGAAGCTCGATCAGGTGGGGCGCTTCGTCGCGCAGCGACGCCGGGACGCGTTTCTCCCAGAGGTCACGCGCTTCTTGCAGATGATCGTCGGCGGAGATCACTCTGAGGTCGGCCATGACCGGGCTCCCTAGGCTTTTCGTACAATGATTTAACCAATATACTCTCCGTGCGGTCAACGCAACCCCGAGGAGCGCTTCCGATGGGCGGACGTCTGGAAGGAAAGGTCGCCGTCGTCACGGGCGCGGCGCAGGGGATCGGCCGCGCGTACGCGCTGGCACTGGCCGGCGAGGGCGCCTCGGTCGCGACCGTCGACGTGCAGTCCGACGGCGCCGAGAAAGCCGCCGACGAGATCCGCTCATCGGGCGGATCGGCGGTCGCCGTCCCCGCCGACGTCGGCGATCAAGCTTCGACCGAACAGATGGCCGAAGCCGTCACACAAGCCTTCGGCGGGATCGACATCCTCGTGAACAACGCCGCGGTCTACGCCGGGCTGAAGCTGGGCGATCCGTTCGCGGTCGACGTCGCCGAGTGGGACCGCGTGATGGCCGTGAACGTCCGCGGGCCGTGGCTGTGCTCACGGGCCGTCGTGCCGTCGATGCGGAGCCGGGGCGGCGGCCGGATCGTGAACCAGTCGTCGGTCGCCGCGTGGGGCGGACCGTCACTCCTCCACTACGCGGTGTCGAAGGCCGGCGTCATCGGCCTGACGCGGTCGCTCGCGAAGTTCCTCGGGCCCGACAAGATCACGGTCAACGCGATCGCGCCCGGGTTCATGGAGACGGACTCCACGCTTTCGATGATCCCGGCGAACCGGCTCGAGCAGCTGATCGGGATGCAGCCGGTGCGACGGATGGGAACGCCGGACGATCTCACCGGCGCGCTCGTGTACCTGTGCAGCGAAGAGGCGGCCTTCGTCACCGGCCAGGTGCTGATCGTCGACGGCGGCACCATCATGAGCTGAATATGGACCTCGGACTCGCAAGAAAGGTCGTGCTCGTCACCGGCGCCGGGAGCGGCATCGGCCGGGCGACCGCGCTGACGCTTGCGCAGGAGGGTGCGCACCTCGCACTGGCGTCGCGCACGCCGGAACCGCTCGAGCTCACGGCGAAGGAGGCCCGGGACAAAGGCGCCGAGGTCGCCGTCTGGGTCACCGACCTCACCGACACCGCAGCCGTCGAGGCGCTCGTGACGGGCGTCGTTTCGAGGTTCGATGGGATCGACGGGGCGGTCAACACGGTCGGCGTGAGCGAGCGGACCGCGGGGATCCTCGAGCAGGACGACGAAGCGTGGATGCTCCATTTCAACTCGGTGCTGATGAGCGCGGTGCGCGTCTGCCGCGCGGTGGTGCCGGTGATGAAGCGAGGCGGCGGCGGCTCGATCGTGAACGTGTCCGCGATGTCCATCCGGCATTTCATCCCGGCGCTCGCGCACTACTCGGCGATGAAGGTCGCGCTCGCGCATTTCACGAAGAACCTCGCCAAGGAGTTCGCGCCCGACGGGATCCGCGCCAACGCCGTGCTCCCCGGCATGATCGCGTCCGAGCCGGTGCGCGCTCGCATAGAAGAGGCGATGCGGGCCAAGAACATGTCGGAGCGAGAGTACTTCGAGGACGCCAACGCCCGGCACGGTGGCATCACGTTTTCCGACCGCCTCGGCAAGCCGGAAGAGGTGGCGTCGGTTATCGCGTTCCTGCTCTCCGATGGCGCAAGCTATGTGAACGGTGGCTGGGTGAACGTGGACGGTGGATCGCATGGATGAGGAGTTCTCACCGCTCGCTCCCCCGAGCGACCCCTGGCCGCACCTCGCGCGGCTCCGCTCGCAGTGTCCGGTGACCCGTTACGAAAACAAGAACCTTTCGCTCGTAACCGCGTACGCACAGGCGCGGGCCGCCTTGCGGAACCCGCTCGTCTACTCGAGCCGGGTCCGGCCGAAGGCCAACCCGGAGGAGCACTCGCTGGTCTCGACCGACCCGCCCGACCACACGCGACTCAGAAAGCTCATCAACGGCGCGTTCCCGATCGAGCGCATCCGAAAGCTCGAGCCGCGCATCCGCGAGATCGCGAACGAGCTGCTCGACGCGATCGACGTCACGGAGCCGTTCGATCTCGTGCGGGACTTCACCGTCCCGCTCCCCGTCACCGTGATCGCCGAGCTGCTCGGCGTCGATCTCGCCGACCGCGCCAAGTTCAAGCGCTGGTCGGACGACACGATCCATCACGACGCCGGCGGCGAGGCTGCGCGCTCGGGCGAGGAGTTCCGCACCTGGGCGCGCGAGCAGATCGTCGACCGACGGGGGTCCTCGGCACCGGCCGACGATCTGCTGACGGCCGTCGCGCTCGCCGAGTCCGACGGGCGGCGGCTGAGCGAGGCCGAAGCGGCGAGCATGGCGGTCATCCTCGTCATCGCGGGCAACGAGACCACGACCAACGCGCTCGGGAGCGCGATCCACCGCCTCCTCGCCGAGCCGGATCTGATGGCGCGGGTCCGCTCCGACCGGGTGCTCATCCCCAACCTCGTCGAGGAGACGGTGCGTTTCGACCCGCCGATCACCGCCCTGCCACGCAAGGCGCGATCGGACACCGAGCTCGACGGAGTAGGTATCCCCGAAGGAGAGACCGTCCTGGTGCATCTGGGCGCTGCCAACCGCGATCCCGCCGTGTTCGACGAGCCCGACCGGTTCGACGTCGATCGCGAAGGATCCCACGCGCATGTTGGATTTGGGTACGGGCCGCACACCTGTGTCGGAGCGCCGCTGGCGCGCGCCGAGATGGCGATCGGGCTCGACGTCCTGCTCGAGCGGATGCCGGACCTTCGCCCGGCGCCGGGCCATGAACCGCCGCAGGTCGGCTTCTTCCTGATCCGCGGCCCGGCCTCGCTGGTCGTCGAGGCGGGCAGAGGGCGATGAGCGTCGACGAGGAGGCACGGGTCGGCGCGCTCATCACGCCCGAACAGATCGCGAAGATCCGCGGCCGGATCGGCTACACGATCGGCTACACCTACAAATGGAACGACGCGGCGACGCCGGATGCGATCCGTCACTTCGCGCACGGGGTCGGCGACGACAATCCGCTCTGGTGCGACCCGGGCTACGCGGCGGGGAGCCGCTGGGAGGCGCTCATCGCGTCGCCGCTCTTCTACATCACGATGGGCGACGACACCTCGCCGCCGATACCGAAGGATGTGAAGGAAGCCACGCGCGGTGCGTTGTCGGGTGTGCACCTCTTCCACGCCGGGACCGAGATCGAGTGGGCGCGCCCGATCTATGCCGACGACCGGTTGACCTACCGCGGGATCCTCTCCGACGTCGAGGAGAAGAAGTCCGACTTCGCCGGACAGTCGGTCATCACGCATCACGACCTCCGATGGACGAACGCGCGCGAGGAGCCTGTCGTGTGGCAGCACGAGTGGTTCGTCCGCACCGAGCGCCGCACCGCGGCCGAGCGCGGAAAGCATGATGCGGTCGAGGAGGCGCGATATACGGATGAGGATCTCGCGCGCATCGACGCCGCGTACGCCGCCGAACGCCCGCGCGGGGCCGAGCCACGGTTCGCGGAGGACGTGCGCCCCGGCGACGCGATCGACGGCGTCGTGAAGGGTCCGCTCACCGTCACGGACTTGATCGCGATGCACATGGGTTGGGGCTGGGGCGGCTACGACTTCGGGCCTTTGAAGCTCGGCTTCAAGCATCGGCAGAAGATGCCGCGGTTTTGGACGAAGGACCGGCGCGGCGCGTGGGACGTGGTACAGCGGCTCCACTGGGAAGAGGACTGGGCTCACGAGGTGGGAGTCCCCTACCGTTACGACTACGGCTTCATGCGCACGGCATGGATGATCCACGCGCTGACCGATTGGATGGGCGACGACGCGTTCCTCTGGCGATTCTGGAACCGTTTCACCCGCTTCAACTTCATGGGAGACACGACCTGGGTGCGGGGCGAGGTGACCGACGTGCGCATCGAGGATGACCGCCACGTCGCCGACCTCGAGCTGCGATGCGTCGATCAGCGCGAGGAGGTGACCGCGACCGGCGGGGCGACCGTGATCCTGCCGTCGCGCGAGTCCGGTCCCGTTCGGATCCCCGGCGAGATCGATGGAGTGCGCAGGCATTGAGCGCCACCGGCGAACCAACAGGGTGGAACCCACCCGCCGACCGCCGTACGCTCGGCGACGTCATCCGCGACGGCGCCGCGCGCTGGGGAAACCGGCCGGCGTTCGTCGTCGACGACGTTTCGGTGACCTACCGCGAGGCCGACGCGCGCTCGAACGCGGTCGCCAACGCGCTCCTCGCACTTGGTGTCCGCAAGGGTGACCGTGTCGCGATGCTGATGGAGAACTCCGTCGAGCTGATCGACGTTTGGTTCGCCTGCGGGAAGATCGGCGCGATCGAGGTGCCGATCAACACCGCGTATCGCGGCGAGTATCTGCGTCATCAGCTCCTGAACTGCGATCCCGCGGCGCTGGTGATCGACGATCGCTACGGCGACCGTATCCCTGACCTGCGGCTACCGTCGCTCCGCGCGCTGTACGTGCGCACCACCGGGCACGTCGCGACCGAGACGCCGAACCTCGGCGTTCCGGTTCGCCCCGTGGCCGAGCTGCTCGCCGCGTCGTCGGAATCGCCGGCGGTCGACGATCCGCCCCGACACTCGGATCCTTTGTCGATCGTGTACACCGGTGGGACCACCGGCCCGTCGAAGGGCGTGGTGATCCCCCACCGCTACATGATCAACGCATCCGACACGACGTTCCGCTGGCGCGGCGGCGTCGAGGGCGACGTCGTCTACAGCCCGCTCCCCCTGTACCACTTCAACGCGCACATCATCACGATCCTCGGGCCGTTCCTCCACGGCGGCTGCGGCGCGCTCGACACGCAGTTCTCGGCGTCACGGTTCTGGGACCGTGTCGATCGCTTCGGCGCGAGCCACATCGCGATCCTCGGCTCCCAGATCACGATGGTCTGGAACCAGCCGGTCGACGAGCGCGACGGGTCGCACGGCGTGAAGGTGCTCATCGGCGCGCCGATCACGCCTGAGATGCGCGTCCAGTGGAAAGAGCGCTTCGGCGTGTCGATGTCGCAAGGGTTCGCGCTCACCGAAGCTTGTCCGATCACGAGCTCGCCGATCTGGGACCCGTCGCCGCCGGGCAGTTCCGGACGGCCGGTGCCGACCGTCCAGGTGCGGCTGTTCGATGTGAGCGACGAGGAGGTTGCGCCGGGCCAGGTCGGCGAGATCTGCGTACGCCCCAACGAGCCCTTCGTGATCTTCTCGGGATACTTCCGCGATCCGGCGGCGACGGCCGACGTCTGGCGCAACGGCTGGTTCCATACCGGCGACCTTGGGCGGTTCGATGACGGGGGATTCCTGTATTTCGTCGACCGCAAGAAGGACTATCTGCGCCGGCGCGGCGAGAACGTCAGCTCGTTCGAGGTCGAGCGCACCGTGACCGCGTTCCCCGGGGTCGCCGAGGTCGCGTGCACCGGCGTGCCGAGCCGTTTCACCGAGGACGACTGTATGGTCACGGTCGTGCCCAAGCCCGGCGTCACGATCGACCCGTGGGAGCTGATCCGCTACTGCGTGGACAACATGCCGTTCTTCGCCGTTCCCCGCTACGTGCGGATCGTGGACGAGCTGCCGCGCAGCCCCGTGGGAAAGATCCTCAAGTACCAGATCCGTGAGGACGGGGTGCCGGCCGGCACGTTCGACCTCGAGGCCGAGGGCTACCGCGTCAACCGCGACGGGTTGGTTCCCCTCCAAAGGGTGCACGGGGCATGACCGAGACGGAGTTCCGTCTCATCCCCGAGGTCACCCCGGAGACGGAGCACTTCTGGCGCGGCGGCGCGAACGGCGAGCTCGTGTTCCTGCACTGCGAATCCTGCCGCAACTACATCCATCCGCCTTCGCCGGTCTGCCCGGTGTGCCTCAGCTGCGAGCTGAGCCCGGAGCCGGTGAGCGGCCGCGGAACCGTGGCGACGTTCACGATCAACCACCAGCCGTGGAACCCGAGCGTTCCGGTGCCGTACGTGATCGCGCTGGTCGAGATCGACGAGCAGGCGAGCCTTCGGCTGATGACGAACATCGTCGGTTGCGATCCCGAGGAGGTGCACGTCGGGATGCGGGTTCGCGTGCGGTTCACGCAGCACGACGACGTGTATCTGCCGCTCTTCGAGCCGGACGAATCATGAACGACAGCATCGAGCGCAGCGCGGTGATCTCCGGCATCGGTCAGTCCGCGATCGGACGGCGACTGAATCGCAGCGACCTCGACCTGACGGTGGAGGCGTCTCTCGAGGCGATCGGCGACGCCGGCCTGACGCGCGACGACATCGACGGGATCGCTTCGTACCCGGGTGGTGGAGGCGCGCTCCCGCCGGGGTTCTCCGGGCCCGGGACGCCGGAGGTGCAAGACGCGTTGCGGTTGAAGGTCGGGTGGCACATGGGCGGTCTCGAGGGCCCCGCCCAGCTCGCACCGGTGATCAACGCGTGCCTTGCGGTCGCGGCCGGACTCGCGAACCACGTGCTCGTGTACCGCACGGTCACCGAGGCCACGGCCCAGGGGTCCGGGCGCCGGGGTGGGATGGGGCTGGGAGCGCAGGACCGCCGCGTCCGCGGGATCTTCCAATGGATGCTCCCCTATCACGCGTACTCGGCGGCCAACTGGGTCGCGCTTTACGCGCAGCGGCATATGCACGAGTTCGGAACCACGCGCGAGCAGCTCGGCGCGATCGCGATCAACGCCCGGCGCAACGCCGCGGGCAACCCGAAGGCGATCTTCCGCGAGCCGTTGACGATGGAGGAGTACCTGAACGCGCGCATGATCACGACGCCGTTCGGGCTGTACGACTGCGACGTCCCGTGCGACGGCTCCACGGCCGTCATCGTCTCGCGCGCCGAGCGCGCGGAGGGGGCGAGTCCTCCGTTGCGCGTGAACGCGGTTGGGACGGCGATCCGGGGACGCCCGACCTGGGATCAGTGGGAGGACCTGACGACGATGGCGATGCGCGACGCGGCCGCGCAGCTGTGGTCGCGGACCGAGCTGACGCCGGCGGACGTCGACGTCGCCGAGCTCTACGACGGGTTCAGCTGGCTCACGCTGGCGTGGCTCGAGGCGCTGGGGTTCGCCGCCAAGGGAGAGGGCGGGCCGTTCGTCGAGGGCGGCAAGCGGATCGCCCTGGACGGCGAGCTGCCGCTCAACACCTCAGGCGGCCAGCTCTCGGCAGGACGCCTTCACGGGTTCGGCCTCTTGCACGAGGCGTGCGTCCAGTTGCGCGGGATCGGCGGCGACCGTCAGGCCGGCGCGCCGGAGGTCGCGGTGGTCGCGGCCGGCGGCGGGCCCATCGCCGGCTGCCTGCTGCTGACGCGCTGACCCGAACGGCGTGGAATCAAACCGGAGCGGGGGGG
>JBBDRM010000171.1:0-17645 GCA_040905475.1 Actinomycetota bacterium | reverse complement strand
ACATACGCTCAGCGTACGTTTTGGGACACGCTCCCGTCTCAACGCGCAGAACCGGTCGTCTGGTACGCGCGCGAAGCCCTAGCCGCCGAACTGGGTGAGCTGTTGGAAGGTCGGCCGGTTGACCCAGTGCATCGTCAGAGGCGGCGCGCCGAGGAACACGATTCGCTCGGCGATCGGGTCGGCGTTCCAGCCGGCGGGATCCGCTCCTTGATCGGCGGCCAGCGCGTCACCGGCCCCGGGCCGTACGCGCCGCGCCTGATCGTCAGGCACGGCTATGCCGTATCGGTCTCAGCGGCCCAGCGCGGCACCGGCATCCCGCGTTCGTTCTGCCAAAGATGAGCGAGAGCGTCGCGTCGGGTCGGGTCCAGCAGAGAGCGAGCGAACGCTGCCATGTCAGAGCCCGATGACGGTAGGCGCATCGACCAGCTACGGATCCGGCGGCTGAAGAGCTGTGCGTCCTCCTCGACCGCGAATCCGTACCCACCCATCGCTTGATGCACGACCGAAGCGATCACGCGCCCCGTGTCGACCGCCTTCGCCCAGACCATCGACGCGAAGGCCCACGACGGCGCGCCGTCGCCGCCCTGCTCGGCATCCGCGACCCACGCAGTCTTCCGCACGAGCAGGGTAGCGCCGTCCAGCGCGATCGCTGCGTCTGCGAGCCGGTGCGCGACCGCTTGGAAGGATCCGATCGGCTTGCCGAACTGGGTCCGGCGGCTCACGTACTCCACGACGGACTCGAGCACCCGCTCCGCCGCTCCCATCATCCGCGCTGCGTGGAGGAGCCGCGCGAGCCGCTTCATCCGATCGGCGTCGGCGGGCCCGCCCGCACGCGACGACACGTAGGACATCGGCGGAACGGCGAGCAGATCGCCCGCCGCCGTGCGCCGCCCGGGTTCGCTCACCTCGACCAGGTGCAGGTCGCCGGCCGGATCGGTGACCACGGTCCGAGCCGGCGGGAACGGCGCGGCGCCCTCGAGGCCGTACGAGGCTCCACGGATCCCCAAGACGGCCGCCACCGTCGCCGTCTCCGGGTAGGGGATCGGTGCGAGCGCGCGTCCGATCTCCCACGCGGCCGCGGCGAACATCGCGGCGGACGAAGGCAGCTCCCAGAGGCCGAACGTGTCGAGCTTTCCTTCGAGCGCCGGGTCGCGTCCGTCGGGCCGCGACTCCGCGGCGCGCACGACCTCGGGCCCGCACGCTTTCTCGAGCAGCGATCGCAGCCCGGCCGATAGTTCCGCGACGTCGGAAGGCCACCGCTCGTCGAGCATCAGTCCGCCCTCGGCAGGCCGAGACCCCGCTGCGCGATCGTGTTTCGCTGCACCTCGCTCGTCCCGCCGATGATCGTGTAGACCGTCGAAACGCGCAGCATCTCCTCGGCCACCGCAGCAAGCGGGTCAGCGTCGCTCTCCGCATACAAAGACTCCGGTGCGAGCACGTCCACCGCCCACTGAGCGATCCGCTGCGCGAGCTCGGAACCAACGACCTTGTTCATCGAGGCCTCGGCTGCGGGAACCTCGTCGCGCTCTCCCATCGCCGCGATGCGCAGGTTCAGGAGCCGCTCGACCTCGAGCTCCATGGCGAACCGCCCCATTTCCTCGAGCCGCGCTTCTCCGAGCTGGTCCGCGCGTCCGGCGAACCGCCGCAGTAGCCGCGCGACGAGCAAGCGGCCCTCCCGGCCGCCGAAGCTCATCGAGCGCTCGACGTTCAGCGCCTCGGCGAGCACGCGCCAGCCGTCGTTGGGCGCACCGACGACGTTGCTCGCCGGCACGAGCGCGTCGTCGAAGAAGACCGCGTTGACGCGCCAGCCCCCCATGACCCGCACCGGCCTGATCTCCACGCCCGGACCTTTCGCGTCGATAAGGAGCACGGAGAGGCCGCGCTGGCGCTCGGCGGTCGCGTCTGTCCGAACGAGCGCGAAGATCCAGTCGGCGAGGTGCGCGCTCGACGTCCACAACTTCGATCCGTTCACCCGGTAGTTCGCGCCTTCAAGGACGGCACGCGTCTTGAGCGCGAGCAGGTCACTGCCGGCTTCCGGCTCGCTGTACGCGCCGGCGTAGGCCCACGACCCGTCGATGATGCGCGGGAGGTGCGCCGCGGCGAGCGCGTCTGGACCGTGCCGCGCGATCATCCAGCCGATCGCCTCGTTGATCTCGAGGCCGTAGGTCGGCAACGACGCTGAATCCAGCTCTTCGTGGAGGATGAACCGCTCGGTCACCGTCGCGGGACGGCCCGGCCACCCGAGACCGACCCAGCCGCGTTCGGCGATGCGACGGTGGAACCCAGGCGTGTAGCGCTCGACCTCGAGCTCGCGCATCTCCGCGCGGAGCGCCGCCATGTCTGCGGCGCCGACCTCATCGACGAACGCGCGGACCTCGTCGCGGAACGAGCGCTCTTCGTCGCTCAGCCCGAAGTTCATCCGAGCTTGAACGCGGCGACGGCATTGTCGTGCAGGAACTTGCGGCGCACCTCGGGTTTCAGATCGAGGTCGTCGAGCTGGGTCAGGCTGCGCTCGAAGTCGACGATCGGCCAGTCGGTGGCCCAGATCACCTTGTCCTGCCCGAACGCCTTGAGGAAGCGCACGAACTCCGGGGGGAAGTGCTTCGGCAGGTGGGCGCTGGTGTCGATCCACACGTTCGGGTGTTTCCACGCGATCGCGATCATCTCTTCGGTCCACGGCCAGCCGATGTGCCCGGCGACGATGCGGAGCTCCGGGAAGTGCACGGCTATCTGGTCGACGTGCAGAGGGCGTCCGGTGCTCGACGGGTAGGTCGGCGGGCCGGTGTTGCCGACCTGGATCTGGAGCGTGACGTCGAGTTCTACGCACGCGGCGTAGAGCGGGTACCAGCCGGCCTCGGTCGGGTCCTTGCGATCGATGAATGGCTCGAGCTTGAGCGCCTTGAACCCTTTCTCGAGCACCTGCCGCTTCAACTCGCGCACGGCAACCATCACGCCGTCGGGCCCCCACGGATCGGCCGACCCGACGCCGATCAGCCGGTCCGGGTATCTCGAGACCGCATCTTCGACGATCGGGACGGGGATCAGCGGCCCGGCGGAGCACAGCGCGAGGTCGACGCCGGCGGCGTCCATCTCCTCGATCATGGTCTCGGTCGGGATCCCGCCGCGGAGGCGTTCCGCGCCGCCGTAGTTATCGACCAGCGCCCAGTTGCGCTCGGGCATCCCGGCGACGACCTCCTTGGTCCACGGCTGAACCCAGGCGTCGATGACCTTATGGTCGGCTCTGCTCCCCATCGGTTAGATGATTGCACAACGCGGCGCTTGGCTTCCTAACCGGCGTATGTCACCCTGGAAGGACACGGCAACCGGCGAGGGAGCGCAGCCATGGCAACGGTCGAATCCGGTGGGAAGATCGTGGAGCGCAGCCCGTACCTCGAAGGGAACTTCGCGCCGATCCACACCGAGATCACCGCGCACGACCTCCCCGTCATCGGCGAGCTGCCCGGCGACATCGAGGGGATGTACGTGCGGATCGGCTCCAACCCGATGTTCGAGCCCAAGGGCCGCTACCACTGGTTCGACGGCGACGGCATGCTCCACGGCATCCACTTCTCGAACGGCTCCGCGACGTACCGCAACCGCTGGGTGCGCACGCGCGGGCTGGCCGATGAGGAACGAGCGGGCGAGGCGTTGTGGACCGGCATCCGCGAGCCCGCCGACTTCACGCGGCCCGGCGGCCCGTACAAGGACACGGCGAACACGACGCTGAGCTACCACGCCGGCAAGCTGCTCGCGCATTGGTGGCTCGGCGGCGCCTCGTACGTGATCGACGTGCCGAGCCTGGAGACCGTTGGGATCGAGGACTTCGGCGGCGGACTCAACGGCGGGATGTCGGCGCATCCGAAGGTCGATCCCGAAACCGGCGAGATGATCTTCTTCGACTACGGCCCGGTACTGCCGTATCTCACGTACGGCGTGATCGGCGCCGACGGCAAGCTGGCACACGAGGTGCCGATCGAGCTGGCCGGCCCCCGGCTTCAGCACGACATCGCGATCACGCCCAACTATTCGATCCTGCTGGACATGTCGATGATGTGGGATCCCGACCTGCTCGCGAAGGGCCGGATCCGCAACGGCTTCTTCCGCGACAAGCCGACGCGGCTCGGCGTGATCCCGCGGTACGGCTCGAACGCCGACGTGCGCTGGTTCGATGCCGAACCCTTCTTCATGTACCACACCATCAACGCCTGGGAGGACGGCGACGAGATAGTCCTCACCGGCTGCCGTATCGACAACCCGCTCCTGGGCGACCCGCTGAACCCCCACACCGACCGCATCGTTCCGTCGATCGCCACGTTGCGGCTCGAACCGCACCTGCACGAGTGGCGGATCCAGCTCTCCTCCGGGCTCGTCAAGGAAGAGCGGCTCGACGAGGCGATGGGTGAGTTCCCAACGATGGACGACCGATCGCTCGGCCGGCCGACCCGGCTTTCCTACATGCCGCGGATGGCTCCGTCGGAGACGCTGCTCTTCGACGGCGTGATGGTCTACGACGACGACATGATCGTTCAGGAGTACTCGTATCCCGCCGGCTGGTTCGGCGGAGAGGTCACGTTCGCCGCGCGCACCGGCGCGTCGATGCGCGAGGACGACGGCTACCTGGTCACGTTCGTCGCTGAGGAGGCGACGGGCACGTCCGAGGCGTACGTCTTCGACGCCTCGCGCGTCGCGGACGGCCCGGTCGCGCGGCTACCGATCCCGCAGCGGGTGCCGACCGGCTACCACACCGAGTGGGTACCCGGCGTCTAGCTGAGCTTCGCCATCACCTCGCTGTTGAACGTGTCGAACCAGCTCTTTAACTCGTCCGCCGTGCGGGCGAATGCCGGAACGACGACCCGGCTCACCCCCGAATCGGCGTAGGCGCGGATCGTTTCGACGTCCATCGCACCGGCGGTGATCTCGATCGCGTCTGGGTCGCGGCCCGCTTCCCGCGCGGCGTCGCGCATCACGCCGATCAGGCGCGTCAGATGCTCGGCGCCGAGGCCCCATGGGAAGAAGCCGTCGCCGATCCGCCCGGCGCGGCGCGCGGCGGCGTCGGTGTGCCCGCCGACGATGATCGGGATCTTCCGCGTCGGCTTGGGGTAGCTCTTGGCCTTGTCGAACGAGGAGTACCGGCCGGCGTACGTCGGCTCCTCCTGCTCCCAGAGGACCCGCAGCGCCTCGACGTACTCGTCGGTGCGGGCGCCGCGTCCCTCGAACGGGATACCGAGCGCGGCGAACTCCTCCTGGAGCCACCCGACCCCGATCCCGAGCAGCAGCCGCCCGTTCGACAGCGTGTCCAGGGTCGCGCACTCCTTGGCGAGGAGCAGCGGGTTGCGTTGCGGAAGGATCAGGATGCCGGTTGCGAGGTTGATGCGCTCGGTGACGGCCGCGGCGTAGGTCAGCCAGATCAGCGGGTCGCCGATCGAGACCTCTTCCTTGCCTGGCATGCGTCCGTCCGGCGAGTACGGGTACTGCGACTTGTAGTTGGCCGGGACGACGACGTGCTCCACGGCCCACAGGGATTCGAAGCCCGCAGCTTCCGCGAGCCGGGCCAGGATCGTCGCGTTCGCGCCTTCCACGCGCCGTCCCGCGTTCACGCCGGTAACCCCGAACTTCACGGGCGCGATTGTAGACGGCGCCTCCGCTGCCGAGCCCCCGAGGCATCTCACCGGAGCGTCTGACAGGTCAGACATGTCTGACGCTCATGGGATCGAGGCGCCCGGACACCCCTTGCCGGGGCGACGGTGCGGGTATTAGATTATTTAGTTAACGGAATGCCGGGGCGGGAGCCAGGGATGCGTTTCGCCGACGAGGGCAAGGTCGTCATCGAGGTCGGCCTCAACGAGACCGCGTGGAAGGACGACAACCCGAACATCCCCTATGAGGCCGAGGAGATCGCGCGCTCCGCGATCGACGCCGCGCGCGAGGGCGCGGCGATCATCCACTACCACGCCCGCACGTCCGACGGAGCGCAGGCGTTCACCGACGACGACATCTCGCGGCGCGCGCTCGAGGCGATCGCCCGCGAGGTCGACGTGCTCGCCTACCCCAGCTACCGGGAGGCCCGGCTCGATCACGTGTGGGCGCTCGCCGACAAGCCCCCGGCCGGGTTCGCGTTCCAGCTGAGCCCCTTCGACGTTGTTCAGCACGTGAAACGCGCGAGCTGGGACGAATCGACGAAGACCTTCGGCGTGATCACATACGGACGGCCCGGCGAGGAGCCCGAGCGGCCGCCGTACCCGCCCGAGCTCGACGAGTTCAAGCGGCGCGGGCTCGTCCCGAACATCGCGATCTTCGACTCGGGCGATCTGCGGTGGACGGTGCTCGCCGCGCGCGCCGGGCTGCTGGATCAGCCGTTGAATCTGAAGCTCTTCTTCAGCGAGCGCTGGGTGTCGATGAACGACCCGACGCCCGAGGTCCTCGACTTCCTGCTCTCGCAGATCCCCGACGAAGTCGACTTCGAGGCGATCGTCGTGCCGTACGCGATGGAGAGCGCGGAACGATGCGACCGGCTGTGGCTCGCGGCTTTGGAGCGCGGGCTCGGCGTCCGTGCCGGGATCGGCGACAGCCCGCGCGCGTTCCCGACCGAGGCGAACACCGAACTGGTTCGGCGCGTCGTCGATCTCGCCGGGAAGCAGGGCCGCAAGCCGGCGACCCCCGACGACGTCCGCGTGCGATGCGGCCTACCCACGCACACAGAGGCGACGAACCGATGAGCACTTCGCTCGCGTTCCCGTCCACGGCTCTCGTGATCGGCGGGAGCCGCGGGATCGGGCGGGCGCTCGTGCACCGGCTCGCGGCGCGCGGGACCCGTTGCGCGATCGGCTACTCGGCGCGCGACGAGTCCGCGAAGCAAACCGCCGCTGAAGCCGCTTCGAAAGGCCCGGAGCCCGTGCTCGTCAAGGGCGACCAGGGCTCGGAGTCCGTCCGGATGGTGCAGGACGCGATCGACGCGCTCGGAAGCCTGGACGCGCTCGTGACGACGGCGGTGCCCATGATCACCGGGCGCACGCTCAAGGTCACCCGCGAGGAACACCAGGCCGCGATGGACGTCCAGGTCTGGGGTTTCCTCGAGGCGTTCCGTGAAGCGCTACCGTCGCTCGAGGCGGCGCGCGGCTCGGCGATCAGCGTGTCGAGCCTCGGCGCGCAGCTCTACGCGCGCTACTACGGCGCGCTTGGCCCGGCAAAAGCGGCCCTCGAGACGCTGATCAAGTACTTGGCCGCCGAGGCGGGACCGCGCGGTGTTCGCGTCAACGGCGTCTCGCCGTGCCTCGTCGACGATCCCGGCCACACCGGCGACGCGCCCGACGTGCTGGTCCTACTCGAGCAAGTCGCGAAACGGACGCCGATGCGCCGGCTCGCGGTGCCCGACGAGATCGCGTCCGTGATCGAGACGATGCTCGGACCGGAGTTCGGGTTCGTCACCGGGCAGGTGATCGCCGTGGACGGCGGCTACTCATTGCTCGCATGAAAGGGGACACCGGGGTGAGCGCCGAACCATCAGGGGTGGCGACCAACGGCACGACTGAGACGCTGCTCGACGTACGGGACATCGACTGCTCGTATGGGCCGCTGCAGGTCCTGTTCGGCGTGAGCATCCAGATCCCGCGCGGCGCGCGGATCGCGCTGCTCGGAACCAACGGCGCCGGGAAGTCGACGCTCCTCAAGGTCATATCCGGACTCGTCGAGCCGAGCCGCGGAAGCGTCACATTCAAGGGCGCCGACGTCACCAAGATGCCGCCGGAGAAACGGGTCGCGCTCGGCATGGTGCAGATGGCCGGCGGCAAGGCGACGTTCCCCTCGCTCACGCTGCTCGAGAACCTGCGCATCGGCGCGTACCAGTTCCTGGGGAACAAGCCGCTCGTCGAGTCGCGGCTCGAGGAGGTCCTCGACCTCTTCCCGCAACTGCGTCCGCGGCTCGGTCAGCAGGCGGGGACGCTCTCGGGCGGCGAGCAGCAGATGATGGCGCTCGGTCGCGCGCTGATCTCCGGGCCCGAGCTGTTGATGATCGATGAGCTTTCGCTCGGTCTCGCGCCGGTCGTGATGCAAGAGATCGTCGCGATGCTCGAGGAAGCGCTGCGTCGGGGGATCACCTTGCTCGTCGTCGAGCAGTCGCTCAACGTCGCACTCACGCTCGCGGAGGACGGCTACTTCATGGAGAAAGGCGAGATCAAGTTCTCCGGCCCGTGCGGGGAACTGGTCGACCGGGGCGACCTCGTCCGTTCGGTCTTCTTCGGGCGGCAGGACCCGGCGACACCGGAAGGGAGTGGGTAACGAATGGCCAAAGTGATCGTTGTCGGTGGCGGCATCTCGGGGATGGGCGCGGCGCACACGTTGCAGAAGGCCGGCGTCGAGGTGTCGGTCCTCGAGGCGGAGCCGGAAGCCGGCGGGCGCATGCGCTCGAAGTTCTGGAACGACGCGTGGATCGATCTCGGCGCGGAGTTCGTGACCTCGAACGACACATCGTTCGACAAGCTCGCCGCCGAGCTGGGGATCATCGATCAGAAGCTCAGCTATCCAGGCGAGAAGGTCTCCTTCAACATCTGGCGCGACGGCAAGGCGCACCCACTCGACTACACGGAGCCGAGCAGCTTCCTGAAGTTCGGCGCGATGAGCTGGTGGAGCAAGGCGCGGATGGTCGGGCTCCTGCCGGCCCTCATCAAGCAGTTCCGTCGCAACGGTAAGGCGGAGCACGAGCCGTGGCGCGCTGCCTGGTTCGACGACGGTTCCGTCGAGGAGTGGCTCGGGCGCATCTGCCCGGAGTTCCTCGAGTACGCCGTCGAGCCGTGCTACGAGCTGTACTGCGGGTACGAGCCGCGCGAGTTCAGCAAGGCGATGTTCGCGCACTTCACGACCACCTACCGTTCGACCGGCGTCTTCACGTTCAAGGAGGGGCTCGGGCAGCTGACCCGCGCGCTCGCCGCGCACCTCGACGTCACGACGAACGCGCGGGTCACGCGCGTCACAGCCGGTGAGGCTCCTGCGGTCGAGTGGGAAGCGGGCGGGAAAACTGAGCGACGCGAGGCCGACATGGTTCTTGTGGCCGTGCCCGGTACGAAGGTCGGCGGCATGGTGGACGGACTCGATGAGGGCCGGAAGACGTTCTTCGAGAACGTCCGCTACACCCCGCACGAGCTTCCCTTCTACAAGTTGTCGGGCGATCCGGAGGGCGTGCCCGACGGCGTCTTCTATCCGCGCAAGGAGGACGCCCAGATCGCGGCGCTCGGATACGACAAGTCGACGACGGTGCCCGACGTGAAGTTCTTCCGCATCAGCATGAAGACGAACTGGATCCGAAGCCAGCTCGACGTCCCGCACGACGAGCACGCGAGCAACATGATCAATCTGGCCGCCGTCCGTTACCCGGTCGTCAAGCCACTCGTCGCGGACGCGCACGTGAGCCGCTGGCGGGAAGCGCTCCCGCTCTTCTATGCGGGATATCTCCGGCGGCTGGAGACCTTCGTGAACCTGCAGCCGTTGCGCGGCGTGGCGTTCGCCGGCGACTACCTCGGCGGCCCGGCGACGGGCGCCGCGTACACGACCGGCCAGCGAGCGGCTACCGACATCTTGAGCAGGCTCTAACCAGGGGGAAGCGATGAGCGACGACAAGGAAGTACTCAGCGCGGTTGCGGCCGCCGTCACCGAAGCAGCGGATGGCGTGCCGGCCGACGGGATGATGGACATCGAGGCGGCGCCGCTCGGGACCGAGTCGAGCCTCGACATCCTCGCGCGGCGGCTTCCGAAGTCGGAGCTGCATCTCCACTTCGAAGGCGCGATCCCGCCGGCGACCGTCGGCCGGCTCGCGCGGCGAGCGGGGATGCCGAACCCGGCTCAAGCCTTGAGGCCCGACTCGCTGTACGACTACCGCGGGTTCAGCCACTTCATCGACGGGATGCGCGACGCGTGCGCGCTGATGGTCGACGACGACGCGGTGATCGAGGCCGCCCTCGACGTTTTCGCTCGTGGGATCGACGCCGGCGCGCGCCACATCGAGCTGATGACCACGCTCGCCTACCACATCGAGCACGACCGCGAGCCCCGCGGCTACCTGGCCGCGCTCGGCCGCGCGTTCGAGCAGGCGGCCGAGATGTGGGGGATGTCGGGCGGGATCATCGTCGAGTTCGACCGTCCGGCCGGGCCGGGCCGGGCGACCGAGATCGCCAACATCGCCGCCGACGCGGCCGACGCAGGCGTGCCGGTGCTCGCGGTTGGCAACGACGGCGACCCGCTGACGATGCCGTTCCGCGACCTCGCGCCGGCGTACGAGGTCGCACGCAAGCGCGGGCTCAAGCTCACCGGCCACGCCGACCTGCCCGACGACATCACCGCGGCGCTGGAGCTCGGGCTCGACCGGATCGATCACGGCTTCTTCGCGATCTACGACCAAGGCGTCATGGACCAGCTGGTCGCGAAGCAGATCCCGATGACGCTCTGCATCACGAGCAACGTGATCCAGATGCCGGGCCTGTACGCCGACTTCGGCGTTCACCCGCTGAAGGCCCTCGTCGACGCGGGTTGCAATGTCACGCTCAACACCGACGACCCGCCGATGTTCTACACCGATCTCGCGCAGGAGTACCGAGCCGCCGCGCGCGCGCTCGGCTGGGGCCCGAAGGAGATGGGCGACGCCGCGCGGCGTTCGCTCCGCGCCGGATGGATCACCGCCGATCGGGACGCACGGCTCGCCGCCTGGGAACGTGAGATCGAGGTTCTCGTCGAGGACCCCCGTGCGAGCCGAGGACAGTTGCTCTGAGCCCGGTGTCGCGAGAAAGCTAGCGAGCCGTCGGCTTCCCCGTTGCCGGTACCGCCTCGGCCTCCGGCGCGTAAGCGATCAGCAGGCTGCAAAGCGCGCGGACGGGCCATAGGTACGGCATCACTTCAGACATCGGGAACGGAAGCAGCCCATCGGCGATCGGCGCCAGAGCCAGAGCGCCGCCGACACCCACGCCCACCCCGAAGAACGGGATGCCCGTGCACACCGGCAGGAAGACCGGAGACATCGCCGCCAAGACGGGACGGAGCGGCGCCGGCACATCCGGGAGCGACACGACCGGAGGGTTGGGGAGGTCGATCGGCGGCACGCCGGCCGCCTCGAGCGCGTCGTAGACCTGGTTGAGCAGCACGGATATGGTCACGAGCGCCGGCACGTTAGGCAGAGCATCGGTGCATTGGCCGATGGTCGCGGCCACGCTCGCGAGGTCCACTCCCAAAGGCTGGCCTGTCATCTCCTCGTACTGCGCCTGGATCGCCGTGAACTGCTCGACCATCGTCGCGAAAACGGGCACGGGAAGATCGGGGCCATCGAAGATGACGAGGTTCCCTTCGTCGGTGGCGCAGGAGTGGAGCGTCGGCGGCGGCGGGGTGAACTCGGGCTCCGGCGGGGGCTCGGGCGAAGGCTCGCGCTTCACGACCGGCGGATCGTATGCAAGGGGCGGCGCGACGGGGACGACCGGCGGCGCCACGACGGGTACAAGGGGCGGCGCAACGTAGACGTCCTTCGTCGGGGGCGCGGCGATGACGCGCACGTTGCTCGGCATACCGGCCACGAGCATGACGCCGGCCAGCCCGAGGGCAAGAGCGGACGTCCAGCGCTGACCGTGCGTCAAAGAAGCAGCCTGATCCCTGCCCCAGGCGCGGGAGCGCTCGACGATCGACCGGATACTCATGGGACGTAGAACGGCTCGAACTTGCCCAGGGCCTTCCAGCAGGTGCAACTCGCGTGCCACTGGACGGTGCGCTGGTTGTCGATGCCGCCGTACTTGCTCGCGTTGAACGTGACGTTGGAGTGCACGCCCATGACCTCGTTACGCGTCTGGTTCATGGCGGCGAAGAAGCTCGCTTCCGTGAGGTTCTTCCCGGCACGCTGGAGCGCCTTCAGCAGAACCGATGCGCTGTCGCATCCCTGCTCCATGAACATCCACTCGGCCGGCGCTTCCTTGTAGTTCACCTGCCTGCCCGAATACTTCGCGTAGTTGTCCGCGCAGGCCTGGCCCGGCGCGCTCAGGCCCATGCCGGCGCTGATCTCGCCGAAGCGGTAGCTCGTCATGCCGTAGATGCCGTCCGCCTGTCCCGGCGGGAACGTGTGCGCGGCGGTGTCGTTCGTCGAGAACAGGAAGTCGCCCTCGATGTAGTCGGGATGACAGTTCTGCGAGTCGGCCTCGTACATGAAGTTCGTCTGATTCAGCGCACCGGCGACGAGGATCGCGAGGGTCACGTCCTCAGCGCAGAACTTGTCCGCGGCGATCGTGTCCTCGGGCGCGCCGGTCGCGACGTTGGACGCGGTGACCTCGACGACGATCTGGGGGCCGTATCCTAGACGCTTCAGCTCAGCTTTGATGGTGCGGTTGATCACCGCGACGTCTGCAGCGGCGCCCGAGTAGTAGAGCCCGATCCGCTTGCCGGCCAGCAGCCCGCGGTGGTGCGCCCAGTGCATCCAGTTCCGGAAGATCTTGTCGGTAGACGGCATCAGCGTGAAGAGGCGGTTGCCGCTCACATTCCACGTATCCTCGGTGTAGCCGTCGGAACTGAGGAGCGGGATGCGGTATTCCTTGGTCAAGCAGTCGGCGTGCGCCCAGAAGTTCGACACCGCGAGGACGGCGAACACCTTGTCGTCGGTCGCCCATCCCTCGCAGGCGGCGCGCTGCTGCTGAGTGCCGACGATGTCGTAGCTGCGGTAATCGAACTCGACGTCGCGTCCGTTGACCGGCACCAGCCCGCGGTCCTTCCACCCCTGGAGCACGGCCTCCATCTGCTCGCGCGGGTCGCCGACGTCGTAGTTGGGGCCGAGCGCCTTGATCACACCGATGTCGGGGATCCCGATCCCGATCTTGATCTTGGTCGCGGTAACGCCACGCACGTTGACCGCCGGGCCACCTTTGGGACCGCCTCCCGGGCCCGACGTGCCCAAGGGGCCGGAGACGCCCGGTCCCGACCTAGCTCCCGGCGAAGCGATTCCGCCGGGCCCGGTGGTGCCGGTGACCGTTCCGGGGTCCCCCGGCGTTCCATCCTCGCCGTTCTGCG
The DNA here is from genome assembly GCA_040905475.1 of Actinomycetota bacterium. Taxonomy (NCBI): domain Bacteria; kingdom Bacillati; phylum Actinomycetota; species Actinomycetota bacterium. Next base: position 4,625 of record JBBDRM010000171.1, on the reverse strand, counting down.
CCGCGACGATCGACGTCACGCGGCCGGCCGGGACGAGGTTCGCGATCATCAGCCCGAGCGCGACCCCGAGCAGCACCCAGTAGAGCTTTCGCCCGCCGCTCTTCCGAACGGCGCTCACGTCGCGACCACCTTCGGCGCAGCCGTGCCGGACCGCTGGATGAGACGCTCGTCCGACCCAAGGTACGAGGCGATGACGTTCGGGTCGTCGCGCACCTGTTCCGGAGAGCCCTCCGCGATGATCTCCCCCGACGCCAGCGCGTATACCCGGTCCACGAGGCCCATCATCATCGGGATGTCGTGGTCGATCAGGATCATCGTTGCGCCGAGGTGATCGCGAACCTCGCGCAGGACGGGGCGGAACGCCTCGACCTCTCGCTGCGCGATGCCGGCCGTCGGCTCGTCGAGCAAGAGCACAGGGGCGCCCATGGCGATCATGCAGCCGAGCTCCACGAAGCGGCGCGTGCCGGTCGAGAGCTCGGCGACGCTTCGATGCGCGAAGTCGCCCAGCCCGAGCATCTCAACGACCTCACCCGCGCGCATCGCCTTAGCGCGCTCCGCTGCCCGGGAAGGAGGCAGCGAGAGCAGCGACGGGACGAGCTCGGATGGATCTGAGGATTCGAGCGCCAGTTTGAAGACATCGGTCACAGATAACTCATCGAACAGCCGGGCCTCCTGGAAGGTTCGACCGAGTCCGAGCCGAGCCCTCTGTTCAGGGCGAAGTTTCGTAATGTCCTCTCCGCCGAGCAGCACACGCCCTTCCGTCGGCCGCAGCTGACCGGACAGGACATCGAAGAGGGTCGTCTTGCCGGCGCCGTTCGGCCCGATGAGACCGACGATCTCACCCTCGCCGGCGGTGACCGTTACGCGATCGAGCGCGACGATACCCCCGAACCGGACAAAAACCCCCTGGGCCTCGATCGGTGCGGCGGCGACGGGCTCGGTCGCGACGGCCTTCGCCTCCAGCTTGGGGCGGATCTGTGCGTCGGGCTTGGCGATCCGCGGCTCCACGCGCCCGCCCGCGAGCCTCACGAAAAATCGATCACGCCACTCGAACAGCTGAGCGGCCGCGCCTTGCGGGTAATAGAGAGCCGTGCCGAGGATACCCAAACCGGCGAACAGCACGCCGAACCGCGGGCCGGCCGTCGACCCGACGAGCGGCGCGAACCAATACTCGGTTGCCTTCGCCCAGAACGCTCCGAAGAGGACGCCGGTGACCGTCGTAACGCCACCGAGTATGGCCATCCCCAGGACCGTCAGCGACTCCGCCGGCCCGAAGATGATGTCTGTGCGCGCGCCGAATTGAACCAGCATGCCGCCGAACAGATAGCCTGCGAGGCTCGCGATCATCCCCGAGAGCACGAAGGCGGTGAGCTTGGATCGCCGCGGGTCGATCGAAAGCGTCGCAGCCGCCGCCTCGTTGTCACGGACCGCGATCATGGACCTCCCGACGCCGGTCCGCCGCAGATGCGAGACGATCATCCCGACGAAGGCCAGCATCCCGAGGCACAGCCAGTAGTAGGACAGCGGCTTCTGGAAGTCGATGCCCAAGAACCTCGGCCGCTCGATCTCGAGCGAGCTCTGACCTTCGATCGTCCGAACGAGCCAGCTTTGATTGAGCAAGAACGGGATGCTCGCGACCGAGAACGACAGCGTCGTCACCGCCAGGAAGAGCCCGCGGATCCGTAAGGCCGGTAAGCCCACGATCACCGCCGCGAGCCCGCCGGCGAGCACGGCCCAAACCAGCGCCGCTCCGGCCGGATACCCGAGCTGCTGCATGCGGCCGCCGACGATCGCGCCGATCCCAACGAACGCGAACTGCCCAAGCGAGACCTGCCCGGCGTATCCGGTCAGGATCACGAGCGAGCAGCCCATCATCCCGAAAAGGGCCACGCTCGCCAGCAGGATCCGCTGCGAGTTGTTGAGAGCCAGCGGCGCCAGAACCGCGCCGAGCACGATCAGCGCGATCGATCCCCGGCGGATCGCCTGGATACGCGGCAGCGCGAGCACGCGCGGATCGAGCTGCCGGACGACCCCGCCGAACGACCACGAGCTGCCCTCGCCGCCGCGCCCCATCTGTCCGAGGGACCGGCGAACCAGGAAGCTTCCGGCGATGATGAGGAAGAGGACGACCTCGAGGACGCCGCCGGTCGGGTAGTTCCAGACGACGAGGAACTCGATAAGCCCGATCGCGATCCCGCCGGCGAACGCGAGCGGCAGACTCACCAGTCCCCCGAACATCGCCGCGGCAAGGCCGCGCAGGATAAGCCCCGGCCCGATCGTCGCTTCCGCCAGCGGACGCGTCGGCCCGATCAAGATCGTCCCGATGCCGGCGAACAGGGCCGCGGCGATCCAGATGGCCAGCGAAGCGCGATGAACCGGTACACCGGCGAGCCGCGCCGCGTCGATGTTCTCCGCGGCGGCGCGGCTCGCGAGTCCGACCTTCGTTCGTCGCAGGAAGACCGCGAGTCCGAAGGCGAGCAGCGGCACGAGGAGCAGGATCAGGATCTCCCCAGGCCCCAGAACGACGCCTCCGATTTCGATGGTCCAGTCGAACGGCACCGGGAACTTCGAACTCCCGAGCCGACCCTTGGGGATGAACGCCTCGAGCACATACAGGAGCTGCGAGATGCCGATCGTCGCGACCAGCATGAGCAGACGAGGAGCGCGCTCGAGCTTGCGGACGACGCGGATCTCTATCAACGCGCCGAGCGCGGCGGCCGCGCTGAGCGCGGCGAGCAGCGAGATCCAGTAGTTGACGTGATGATTGATCACAAGCAGCGGAACCAACAGCGCGACGATCGCGCCCATCTGCCCATGGGCGAAGTTGAGCACGCGGCTGCTCTTGTAGACGAGGGTCAGCCCCATCCCCATGAGCGCGTAAGTGAGCCCGGTCACGAGCCCGAGGATCATCTCCGGGGGAAGCTCGAAGCTCGTCCCTGGGAGCGCGTACGCCGCGATCGTGCCCATCAGCTCGCATCCGCCAGATCATGCAGCGCATCGAGCGCCACGTTGAACATCGCGCGGATCCCCTCTTGCACGACGATCCGGTGCGGGTCGTACGACTCCGGGCCCGACGACGTCATGGGGTTGCCGTCGCTCGTGAGCACGCCGCCGGCGCGCAAGCCCTTCATGCTCGCCAAGACGAGCAACGCCGACAGCTCCATCTCGACGGCGATCGCGCCTTCTTGGGCGTACGCCGCGATCCGATCGTCAAGGACGCCGGGGAAGAACATCGCCTGCGTGAGCACGATGCCTCGGTGCCACGGATGTCCGGAACGCGAGGCGGCGCGCTCGAGCGCCGACACCACGCCTGCATCGCTCACAGCGGGAAAGGTCTCGTCAACCATCTGATCGGTCACTCCGTCGCGTCGGACGGCTGATGTGGCGATGACGAGATCGCCGTCCGCGATGGATTCAACGAGGCCGCCGCAGGTCCCTGCGCGAACGAACGTGCCGACCCCGGCGGTGGCGAGCTCATGGAAGGCCAGGATCGCGCCGGGAGCGCCGACTCCGTGCGAGCACACGACGAGCTCCACGCCCTTCCACGAACCGACGCAGCTAACGTATTCGCGCCGCGACGCGACCTCGCGCGAGCCGTCGAGCATCTTCGCGATGAACGAGATGCGATCGGGGTCGCCGGTGACGAGCGCGAGCTTCGGAAGTCCTTCGCGAGGGATGCCGGTGATCGGCAGGTCGCCGCTCAACGCTCCCCTATCCGCCGTTGGACCGGGTCAATGTGATCGGAAGGTTCCGCACCCCGAAGTCGAGCGCCCTCGCATCCGAATGCACGACCGGCTCGCCGTCAAGAGCCAGCTCGGCCCAGTCCGTGCTCAACCGTTCGAGCACGACCTGCAGCTCCATCCGCGCGAGGGCGGCTCCGAGGCAGTAGTGACGGCCGGTGCCGAAGTTGAGCTGCGGCTTCGCGTGCTCACGGGTGATGTCGACGACGTGCGGCTCCGGGAAGATCGATGGGTCGTGGTGAGCGGAGACGAGATCGAGCACGAGGATCGTGTCGGCCGGCACTTCGAAGTCGAGCAGCATCGCCGGGGCGGGCGTCCACTTCCGCCCGGCGCGCACCCGCGGTTCGACGCGCATGCACTCCTCGACCGCTTTGCGGGCGAGGCCGGAGGGATCTCCTCGCAGGGTCTTCCATTGATCGGGATTCCGAGCGAGGACGATGAGCGCGAGCCCTGCGGCGTTCGCGGTGTTGTCGGTCGATGCGCTCAACATCTCGAAGCTGAGAGTGCGGACGTCCTCGTCGGTCAGATCACCGTCGTCGACGGCCTGGAGCATGATCGTCAGGAGGTCGTCCCCGGGGTTCCCGCGCTTCGCGCTTATGACCTCTTCGACGAAGATGCGCATGTCGGCCGCCGCCCGTCCAACCTCGTTCGCAAGGGCCGGGTCGCCGCTGAAGGCGCGCAGGATGATCTCCGAGATGCCGTACAGGCGGTCGCCTTCGGCCGGATCCGCCCCGAGCATCCAGCAGAAGACGGTGCCGGGGATCTTCCGCGCGATCTGCGACATGAACTCGCCGCCACCTGCTTCCGTCATCGGTTCGACGAGATCGGTCACGAGCTCCGCGACCCGCTCGCGCATCGTCTCGATGCGCTTGGGGGTGAACCAGC
>JBBDRM010000170.1 GCA_040905475.1 Actinomycetota bacterium | reverse complement strand
CGCCGGAGATCGCGTTCATCGTCGTCTCGCTCCCGGCGATGAACAGCAGGATGCAGAGCGCGAGCACCTCGGCGCGGCTCAGTTGCTCACCGTCGAGCTCCGCCCGAACCACTCCGCTGACTAGATCTGACCGGGGCCGGTAGCCGCGCTCGTCGATCAGGGAGCCGAGGTAGTCGATCAGCCCACGCGCGGCGTCCATCGGGTTCAGCAAGGTGTCGGCGGCGAGGTCTACACCGGTCGCGAGCATCGGTTTGATGCTCGCGAACAGAGCGGCGCGATCCTCATCCGGCACCCCAAGCATCTCGCAGATGACGACGAACGGAAGCCGCGCGGCCACGCCGCCGACGAAGTCGAACGATCCGCGGGCAGAGACGTCGTCGAGGATCTGACCGACCACGCGCCGCACGTACGGCTCCAGCGCCGAGACCGCTTGCGGCGTGAACGCCTTGTTCACAAGGGCCCGCAGTTTGGTGTGTCGCGGCGGGTCCGTGATCACCAGCGTCCCGGCCATCATCTGGTAGTCGAGCGAGGCGGAGTCCGGACGCTCGAGGTCCATGGTCGAGGTGCCGCCGGAGGAGATGAACCCGGTCGTGTCCCGCGAGATGCGGCGGACGTCGGCGTAGCGCGTGATCGCCCAGAACCCCGGGCCGCTCCGCTGCCGCTGCCAGAAGACCGGCGCGTTCGTTCGGAGGAACCGCAAGACCTCGTGATGGCGACCCGACGCGTAGAGGTCGTGGTCGGTGAGATCGATCCCTTCGAGGGTCAGCTCCGGCGAGGTCGTCATAAAGAGAACACTCCGCGTGCCCCGTCGAGGGTGAGGCACGCGGAGTGTGTAGGAGCGCCATCGAGCAGGTCAACCCGGCTCGAGGAAGGTCTTATGCCGAGCCGGAGCGCTCGAGGTGCACGCGCCAGGCGGCCACCTCGTACGCGGCGCGATCCTCGAAGCTCGCGAACGGCGTCGGCCGGCCGCAGCTCGCATCTTTTGCCCCCAAACTCGGTCGTATCTTCTGGGCTCAGTCTGCGTTGCACCAAGTGCACGAACATGATGCATTTTGCACTGTTGGTGCCGGGCTCTCCGCATTAAGTGTTCGACGGCTGGCGATCCACCCGGTTGCCACGGAGCATTGCTCGGTCTACTGGACAGAAGCGAGCACTTTGCCCCTAAATAGTCCGGCACAGAGCCGCGGGCCACGAAGCCCCGCGGGAGAAGGGGGAGGGCATGACCCGAAGGACACTCGTTCTACTCGCGCTGGCCTCAGCGCTCGCCTCGCAGATGGCGACGGCGGCGCCGGCACCTCGACTCGCACGGTTCATCGTCACGTTGCACGATTCGGTCGCCGAGCCGGCGGCCGTCGCGCGCCAGCACTCCGCTCTGACGGGTGCGCGCGTCCACCAGGTTTACTCCCACGCGTTGAAGGGTTACTCGGCGACGCTGCCGCAAGCCGCGCTCGCGAGGCTCGTCGCTGACAAGCGGGTCGCCTCCATCGAGCTCGACGGCATCATGCGGGCCTCCACCACCCAGACCGGGGCTACCTGGGGCATCGACCGCATCGATCAGGCGAACCTCCCGCTCAACGGAACCTTCAACTACACGAAGACCGGGGCGGGCGTGAAGGTCTACATCATCGATACCGGCATCCGCTTCACCCACAACCAGTTCGGCGGCCGCGCAACGAGCGGAGCCGACTTCATCGACGGCGGGGCGGCCGACGACTGCAACGGCCACGGCACTCACGTCGCCGGCACCGCGGCCGGGTCCACCTACGGCGTCGCCAAAGCGGCCTCCCTCGTGGCGGTTCGCGTCCTTGGCTGCAACGGCAGCGGCGCGACCTCGGGAGTCATCGCGGGCGTCGACTGGGTCACCGGCAACCATCAGGCCGGGCAGCCCGCGGTTGCGAACATGAGCCTCGGCGGGAGTAAGAGCACCGCGCTGGACAACGCGGTTCGCAACTCGATCGCCGACGGCGTCTCCTACACCTTGTCGGCCGGGAACGGGAACATCCTGGGGTTTGCGGCGAACGCGTGCAACTACTCGCCGGCACGGGTCGCCGAGGCGATGACGATCAGCGGCACTCGCCAGAACGACCAGAAGATCTCCTGGGCGAACTACGGCAACTGCGTGGACTGGTTCGCGCCCGGGTACCAGATCACATCCGCCTGGGGCACGAGCAACACCGCGACGAGGACGATCAGCGGTACGTCGATGTCGGCTCCGCACACCGCCGGCGTGGCGGCTCTGTACCTGCAGGGAGCGCCGAGCGCCTCACCGGCCACGGTCCGTCAGGCACTGTTCAACCTGACCACCAAGGGCAAGGTGACGTCCGCGAACTCGGTGAACAACCACCTGCTGTTCACGAACCTCTAGACCGAATGGAGTCTGAGCCGGCCCGCGAAGCGGGCC
>JBBDRM010000169.1:50875-69361 GCA_040905475.1 Actinomycetota bacterium | reverse complement strand
GCAGGGCTTGCCTTGCGCCCATCCAGCATCCCGACCTGCACGACAACGCGGAGCGGGACAGCTGGCGGCGAGAGATAGGGGAGGATGTGAAACGGTTCGGACGGCTATTTCTCATCGGATCCCTCTTGGGGGTAATCGTCGCTCCACCGATGGCCTCAAACGCGAGTGCCACAGGAGGATTCGCGTTCTCATGCCTTGCGCAGCTTCCTGTGTGGCCAACATCGAACGGCCCGGCCGCGAGCTGTAACGGAATTGCGAGCGGATACTTACAGGGGACAACCACTGCTCCCGCTCAAAGCTATCGCACCGTCGCTCTCCAGGATCGCGTCGAGTGGAACTGGGCCAAGTACGCGGAGACGTGCGTTTTCAACATCCCAACCAACGGAAAGGCCAACGGAGTCTTCAGCGTTCGGAACATGAGGGCCTTGTCGGGGGGGCTCGCGGATGGCAGCTGGCAAGCGGTCTGGACCCGGGACGGTTCGGCGCTGATCGGCAACTTGACTTCGGGTCTTGTCTCGTTCAGGGACGGCTCCAAAGCGGCGAGTCAGAGAGGAACGTTTGTGGCCCACATGGTCAACTTTGGGCCGGGACTCTTTCCGCTGTTCTTGGACGGGTGCACCGATCCTCAAATCCAGTTGACCGTCCGCATCACAGGCACGGCCATTATCCAAAACTGAGATCCGGATCCTTAATGCTTTGCCGAGCAAAAGGGGGAACCAACCCGAGGGGCTCAAATTCGGGCTTGTCAGTGGCAGCTGTTCGGGGCTCGGCATGTCCAACTTGGACAGTCCTTCGGCGCCAGGCTGCACGACCAGTTCCGGGTACAAACTCGTCTGGACCCGCATCGAGCCCCGATCAACCCGATGGGGCACGGTCTTGCTTCCGGGAGCAAGCGGGGCGAAGGCTTGATGGGAACCTCGGCGTTCGCGCCGATCAACCCGATCCCGCCGGGCATCTGCACGGCGCCCAAGCCGAAGGCGGCGATCGTCGGGGTGCCGATCCTCCAAGGGCAAGTATAAAAGGTACGAAGCGCTACGGATGGCGCAGGGGCTTGCCCGGGCGCGATCCTTGTACCTCCGCTAGGGCGGCTGGTCGGCCTGTCGAGCCGAACGCTGAAAGGAAAGTCGGTCCGTAGCGAAGAAGTAACGCTGCACCTTTTCCGTCGAGGAGCCAAATGAGCAGAAAGGTTGTCGCGCTGCTGGTGGCCGTCTTCATCGCCGGTGCTGCTCTTCGTGGCCCAGGGGCGAGCGCAGCAGAAGAGGGCCTCCAGCCCGTGGGAAAGTTGCCTCTGCCCAAGAAGGCGGAGCTCATCTTGGGGACGCATGAGGTCTTCTACGTCGACGAGCCCGCTCGGCGGATGTACCTGAAGTACCCGGCCTACGACGGCATGACCGATTTTCGTGGGGACCCCATCCTTTCCTTCCGAGTTGCCGAGTACGACCTCACGTCAACGACTCCCTCTATACGTCGGGACGTCCACCTGTTTTCGTCCGAGCAGATGAACCCCATCAACTCCCTTTCCCCTTATAGCGTCGCCGTGGAACGGAAGAGGAACCGACTCCTGATGTTGAATTCGAACTGCAATCCTTGTCCTGAGGGCGATGCGCCCTCTCCTGCGCGGGTCGAGATCGTCGACCTCGCCACTATGACGCCGATCGGCGGGTACGACCTTCTCCGTCAGGTCCCTGGAGTCCAGCTCTATGGAATGACCTACTCGCCGGAAGACGATCGCTTGTACTTCGTTGGGGAGACCAATCCGATCCCCGGCGGCGGGGTGCAAGATAACAATCCAAGTGGCGCGATACCCGCGACGGGCACGGTTGCGGTTGCGCTTGAAGCCGCAACCGGCGAGGTAGCTTGGGTCCGCCCGGTTCCCGAATGCCAGATCCCGCTAGCCACGAAAAACGTGGGAGCCCTCATCGCCCGCAGCACACGTGCCTCGCAGCTCTACTTCGCCTGTATCCGGCCATTCGTCTACCCTGGAGAGTCTGGGATCGTCCGAATGACGATCGCTCCAGACGCCGGGCGAACAGACGCTCTCAACTTCCCCGTCGAATACTTCCCCATCTCAGGCACATACACCAAGTCACTGATCGACGGTATATCGGCATTCGACTACCGCACCGACCGATTCTTCATGCAGAGTCTTTCCACAACGACGCCCGGCTCGTGGGTGTTCGATGGCCGGCTGTCTGCATGGGCAGGCTTCGTCGGAGCTCCCGATTCCTCGAATGAGTGGTTGGGGTTCGATCAGACCAACGGCCGCTACTACATGGGAGGTAACCCGGCGGGCGAGCCCGGCTACATCCTGTCCGTCGACGGACGGGCTATCCCGGTGCCACAGGGCCGCGTTGCGGAAGTGTCTCCGGTCGGCGGGTTCATACATGTCGATGCCCCGACCCGTCGCCTGTTCTTCAAGGTTGCTGGGCATGACGACATCGTGATCTACCGCGATACCAGCCGCATAGCCCCCGCGCCGGAGCCTCTAGACTATGACGTGCTAACAGCTGACATCCCAGAGGGCCCGCACACCCTGACGACCTTTGCCGGGTCTGTCAACGGATTCGGGGCTCGCATGATCTTCGTGGGGGGCACGGGTGGCATCGTCAACAATGACATTTGCGCGCAGGTCGGCGGTTTCTCCGAGGGCAATGTCTGCGACGACATACGTGGGGCGCTTAAGCAAGTTTTCAATGTGAGCCCATCGACGGGCGATCGCGACTTGCTGGTGGCCTGGGTGCCATCAGCCGATATCAGGAACGTCGGGGTGGCGTCCGCATCTCAAGCTCTCACCTTCGATCAGACGACCGACGGTGAATATCACGCGATCGTCAAGTCCATGGCAGATCGTCTAAGGGGAGAGGAAGACGCCGGATCAAGCGAGGACGGATCGGTCGGCGATCAGGCGGCTGATGAGCTGGAGGCGCGGCTTCAGTGGCCGCATCGTCCCGTGCTGTGCCTCGACTCGGGCGAACGTTCGGAGCCAGATCCGGCCGCGGGTCCGGGCGGATCTGCCAAGGCTTCGTGCGACCTCTCGAAAGCGGAAGCCGAGTCCTCTGCGGAATTCGGTTTTGTCTCGATGGAGGGGGTGTCGATCGGGAGGGCGACATTCGAAACGCGGATGGTCAAAGATCCTCGCGCCGGAGTCCTCACCGAAACGACTTCGATCGTCCGAGGGATCGAGCTTTCCTCACCGGGTGGGAGCGTCGTCATCAAGCGCGTGGCCGCACGAGCGGTAACCGCCGCGCGAGGGCGTACCGGAACGGCCAAAGTGAGCTGGGAGCGATTCGTGGAAGGCGTGGTGGTGAAGGACGCCGCCGGGGCGGTCGTTTTCGAATGTGCCGCAGGAAAGGAATGCGATCAGCAGGTGGCCGTCGCCGCCATCAACGACGTGTTGAAGACGCGCATCCGAGTGTTTCTACCCGACGCCGAACTAGTAGCGACCCCCAAAGGGGCGTTCGCCAGCGTACAGGAAGCTGCAGGAAATGCTCTGAACGACAGCGTTGTCAACAACGACACGAGCGCCGCGGCCCCGGCACTCGAGATCGTTGTTTACAACGACACGAGTGACAAGTCTCGCCTGGTCTTCCAGCTGGCGGCGATCCAGGCATCATCGATCTACGGCATCACCGGTTTGCCGGACGACCTTCCGCTGGACGGGGGGGATGGGGCACTCCCAACAGTTGTCGTGCAGCCCGGGATAACCCTGCCGGGTGAGATCAGATACGTCACTGTGCCGGCTCAGTCGGCCGGAGGATCGCGACTCGCACAAGCTGCGGTCTTCTTCATTCGAAGCCCGAAGGATGCGTTCTTGCTCGGGCTCATGATCTTGATATTCGTGGGTGCAGTCGCAGCCGCTTCCCGCCGGAGCGCGCTCATGAGCCAGATCGGGCAGGGTGGCTAGGAGTCAGATCTCACGCTTCAGGGGGACAATTGGCCAAGATACGAGCGTCTGCAGCAGCCTGGAGGACCGTCACCGCATTTCTCGTCGGGGCGATATTCGGCGCCTTCACCGTGGCCCAGGTGGCGCCCAACCTAACAACGACCAGAGCCATCGAACAGGCAGATGGCGGAGCCTCACCTGCTCCGGGAGCCTCCCTCGGCACTTCGGGTCCGTTGGCGAACCTAAGCCCCACACCCGGTGCGTCGGTCGGGGCAGGGGATGCGGCGAATGCTGGATTGAGTTGCGCGGCAGGCCGGAACGGCGGCGCGACGGATACAGGGGTGGAGGCGACACAGATCAAGCTTGCGACAACCGTTGTCCGGTCGGGCATCGGTGCCGCATTCCTGGGTGACGTTCAGTTCGCGATGGAGGCTGCGAAGAACAGGGTCAACCGCTCCGGAGGCATCTGCGGCAGACAGCTCTCCATCAAGTACGTCGACGACGGATGGGACGCCAGCCGTGGGGCTACATTCCTTCGGAGCTTCATCAAAGAGGGGACGTTCGCGATACCGGTCGGTCCATCCTCAGAAGGTCTCAATCAGGTCATACGAAATGGCGACATCAAGCGAGCAGGCATTCCTGTAGTCGGCACCGACGGAATGATTATCAGCCAGTACACCGACCCCTGGGTTTGGCCCGTGGCGGTATCGACGGCTTCGAGCGCGCGGATAATGGCCCGAAACGCGTCGGCGAGAGGGGCCAAGAGCTTCGCGATCGTGTTCGACCGTAACTACAAATTCGGAGTCGAAGCGGCGGAAGCCTTTAACAGCGAGGTGCGCCGCCTGACGAAGCAGAACATCGATGGTTTCAACAGCCAGAACAACTGTGTTCGCCGATTCTGTGGTATCGATGCCGGCCAGCCGGGCTACCGGAACGAGGTCAACACCCTCTCGTCGCAGGAGTTCGATTTCCTGGCGATGTTCCTCGAGCCCAAGACCGCCCTGACGTGGATGGCGACCCCGGGGGCTCCCACGATCGCCCATGTCAACGGCAAGCCCGGGATGATCGGCCTGGCGCAGCCGCTTTTCACTCGCAACTTCGCCGTGAATTGTCAGAACCGCTGTCATCAGATGTGGGTGTGGACCGGCTACAAGCCGCCCATAGAGGACTACGCGAACGATCCCGCGGTCCGCGAGTACGTCTCGGATCTCAAGCGGACGAAGCCAGATGCGGACGAGAGTAACGCCTTCGCCGAGGGCGGCTACGTCGGGATCCAGCTTCTCGTAGAAGCGCTCAAACAGGTTGGTCCGCGACTGACTCGCGCACGGTTGAAGGCCGTGCTCAATACGATCACTTTTGAGTCGCCTTTGACTTTGACCACGCGATTGAGATGGCCCGCCGGAAACTACTTCGCGGCTACTTCGATGCAGGCGTTTGAAATCCAGTACCTGGGCAGTTTCGGGGGTTGGCGTACCAAGGACATCGTGGCGGATCCGACCCCCCAGCTCGGGACCAGCTGACAATGCCGGGAATTATCACCAATGCGCTCCTCGCTCTCCCTTTCGTGGGTGCTTACGCGATGTTCGCGCTGGGGATCGCCGTCATCTACCGCGCCTCGCGGGTTCTCAACCTCGCCCACGGCGCCATGGCTATGGTTCCGGCCTATGTTGCCTACTCGCTCGTCCAAGTTGGTGTGCCCATCGGCGCCGCGCTCTTCATCGCCGTCCTGTTCGGAGCTCTCCTCGGTGTCGCCGTCGAGTGGGGATTCGTTCGACGCCTTCGAACTCAAGGCCCGACAGCGCAGACGGTAGGCACCGTCGCCGTCACCGGCCTGCTGATCGCACTGACTGCGAAGATCTGGGGAACCACCCCCTTGACCGCGCCAGGAGTCTTCCCCGACGGTGTGATCGATATCGGCGCGAGCGGTCTTCGCTACGGCGACATCGGGCTTTTCATAACGGGGGTCATAGCTTCTGTCGCCCTGTTCACGTTCTTTACGCGCACGGAGGTCGGTCTCGCGATGCGTGGCGCCGCACAGAACAGGCGCGCGGCAGCTCTCATGGGCATCGATCCGAACCTGGCTGCGTCCGCTGCCTGGGCGCTGGGCGGAGGTCTGGCAGCGCTCGCGGGGGTGATGCTGGCCGCGGTGACCAACCTCGACCCCTACACGCTCTCGCTCCAAGTCCTCCCCGCGTTCGTGGCTGCACTTATCGGCGGCCTGGAGAGTCTTCCGGGTGCGATCTGGGGGGCGGTGATCGCCGGTCTTGCGTTCGGGATCGTGCCTTACTTCTCGGAGACACCACTGATCGGAGGCGTCGCCCGACAAACCGGATCGCCGCAGCTCGCTCTTACGCTCCTCGCTTTGGTCGTCATGATGCTCCGAGGAAGACGCATCGCGGGGGTTGAAGAAGCCCATTCCGGTCTCATCTCGAGCGGCCGACCTCTAGGACGCCGAGGCGCGAAGGCCGGACGACGGATGCTGGCCGTAGCGCTGGTCGCGATCATATGGCCGTGGATCGTTCCTTTCACCGTTCTGCAGGACTCGCTCGGCGCATTGCAGCTAGCTACCGTCGCGATGTCGATCGTTGTGTTGACGGGCTGGGTAGGGCAGATCTCGCTCGCGCAGGCGAGCTTCGTGGGCATCGCGGCGCTTGTCATGGGGATGGTCGTGCGAGGCTTGAACATCGGGTTCCCGGTCAGCATGCTCATCGCCTCTCTTGCCGCCGCCGCCGTGGCGGTAGCTCTGGGTTTCGTTGCATTGCGGGTGCGCGGTCTCTATCTGGCGGTGGCTACACTCGTTTTCGCCTGGATGAGTGACACGTTTCTCTTTCGCAGTCCTTACCTGGGCGCCGATTCGGGAAGTTCGGGGATCCCGAGGCAGACGTTCGGCGCGGAGGGTGGATGGCCCTTCGTGGATCTCGCCGATGAGCGAACCTTGTTCTATGTGTTCGCTGCCGTTGGGGCGATTGTGTTGTTCTCACTTGCCAATCTGCGAGATACGAAGACGGGTCGTGCGTTCTTTGCCATCCGGGGCTCGGAGATGGCCGCTGCATCGGTTGGGGTGGACGTAGTTCGCTACAAGCTGATCGCGTTCGCGATCGCCGGTGCTCTCGCAGGGGTGTCTGGCTCCATGCTGATGCTGAATCTGAGGATCGTGGTTCCCGACGGATTCCTGTTCACGGTTTCGCTTCAGTACCTGGCCATCGCGGTGGTCGGAGGACTCGGAAGCCTCGGCGGGGCGATGGCTGCCGGGGTTCTTTTCGCAGCCTTGAACGAGTTGTTCCTCCGAGTACAGGCTCTGTCCGGCTATTTGGAGGTGGTTTCCGCAGGCCTCCTTGCTGTCGTCCTGCTCGCGTACCCAGGCGGGCTGATTGCTCTTATAGAAGGCGCGCAGAAACGATGGCATTCGGTCGCCTCGAAGCTCACCGATGCTATGAAACGAACCATGAGGTTCTGGTCGAAGCCGATCTCCGGAGAAGTTGTCGGTGGGGGAGATCCGCCTGGAAAGGAGCGGCATCGCCGGCGCGGCTTAAAGTTCATCAAGACGGTCGCGCTGAATGTGGCAGGGAGAATCGGCAAATTCCTAAGGCGTTTGTCGCGATTCGTGCCCACCCGCACCACCGGGGGAGATCTCCCGCGGCCGGACGACTGGTTCGGCAGCGCCTTCGTCGCCGAATCGTTGGACGTGTCGGGCAACGGGGAGCCGGTCCGGCATGTGACGGCCAACGGCGTCGGGCTTCGTATCGACGGACTCGCCCGCTCATCGCTTCAGGATCTCCCTGTCGAGCGATCCGAGCGCGCTCCGATCCTAGAAGCCTCGTCCATCACGGTGCGATTCGGCGGGCTCACCGCCGTCAGCGACGCGTCGATCGAGGTGAGGGAGGGGGAGATCGTTGGGCTGATCGGTCCGAATGGCGCCGGTAAGACCACGCTCTTCAACGCGATCCTCGGCCTCAACGATCCGACCTCGGGCCGAATTCGTCTCCACGGTCATGACGCGACCGGCTTGCCGCCGCACTTGCGAGCCCGCCTCGGCGTCGCCCGGTCCTTCCAGGTGATCCAGCTCTTCAGCGAGCTGACCGTCTTCGACAACCTCCTCGTCGCCACTCATCTGCACAACGACTCGGGGCTTTTCTCCAACCTGACCGCGTCGGCGCAGACGATCGAGGCGGAGCGCACCGCCCGGATTCGAGTCAGACAGGTGCTGCAGCTGCTCAACCTCGAGGACGTCGCGGAGCTCGGCGTGCAGGGCCTGCCCTTCGGGGTGCTCCGCATGGTAGAGCTCGGGCGCGCGCTCGTCACCGGCGCGCGGTTCGTGATGCTCGACGAGCCGGCATCGGGCCTCAACAACGCGGAGACCGACCGGCTGACCGAGGTCGTCCGCGGCATCCGCGCGCTCGGCGTGTCGGTGTTGCTGATCGAGCACGACGTCCGTATGGTCACCGGCGTGAGCGACTACGTCTACGTGCTGGATCAGGGGCGACTGATCGCGCAGGGACGCCCGGCCGACGTTCAGCGCGACCAACGCGTGATCCAGGCCTACCTCGGCGCAGCGGAAGAAGAAGAGCCCGAGCCGGCGAAGGTCGGGGTGTAGCGGATGCTCGAAGTCGACGGCATCGACGTCCATTACGGCCCCGTCCAGGCCCTCTTCGGGGTGAGCCTTCGCGTCGAGGAAGCGGAGATGGTCGCGCTTCTCGGGGCGAACGGCGCCGGCAAGACGACGACGCTCCGTACGATCTCGGGGTTGATCGCGCCGACGCGAGGCGCGGTGCGCATCGACGGTCGCGACATCGCGGGAACGCCGGCGCAGAAGGTGGTCCGTCTCGGCGTGGCGCACCTGCCCGAAGGCCGCGAGCTCTTTCCGGAGCTGACCGTCGCCGAGAACCTGCGGCTCGGCTATTGGTCGCGCCGCAAGGACAAGCGCGGCTTCGATGCCAAGCTCGAGCACATCTTCCACCTGTTCCCGCGCATGCAGGAGCGCGCCGGGCAGGCGGCAGGGACGCTGTCGGGCGGGGAGCAGCAGATGCTCGCGGTCGGGCGCGCGCTGATGTCGGGCCCGCGGCTCCTCCTGGTCGACGAGGTGTCGCTCGGCCTCGCGCCGATCGTCGTGTCGAGCCTTTTCGCGGCGCTCGAGGAGGTCAACCGTCAAGGGACGGCGATCCTGCTGGTCGAGCAGTTCGTGCACCTGGCCTTGAAGCACACCTCGCGAGCCTACGTGCTCGGCAAGGGCGAGGTCGTGATCGAAGGCAAGAGCTCGGAGCTGCTCGCGTCGCCGGAGTTGATGGCCGCCTACCTCGGTGAGATGGAAGACGAGAAGGCGCCGAAACCCGAGGGAGCGGTGGACCTTGAAGTCGTCGAGGTGATCGATGTCCCTGCGGTCGAACCACCGGTCGGGGCGCTCTCTGAGGCCGAGGTCCTGTCTGAGCCCGAGCCCGAACCCGAGCTACCCGAGCCGGTGGCGTCGGAACCAGAAGCTGCGGTGCCCTCCGAGCCCGCGAAGCCGCGACGCAAACGCGCTCCCCGCCCTCGTTCCTCCACGAACGCCGAGGAAGTCTCGCGCACGGACGCAGAGCCGTCGAAGGGGCCCGCGAAGAAGCGGACGAAGAAGGTTTCCTCCGCGAGCTAAGACATGCGCCGACGAAGCCTTCCCCTTTTTCTGGCGACCCTCGTGTTCGCGCTCGCCGCGTGCGCTTCTAGCGGTACCGACCCCGGCGCGGCCGGAACCTCGACGCCGAGCATCGGCGAGCTGTCGTCACTACTGCCCGGCGCTTCGCCGGGAGCCGGTGCCACGCCTGGCACGGCGTCGACTCCGGGAGGAGCGGCAAGCGTCCCGCCCTCGCCGGCCTCGACCGCCGTCGGGGCGAGTCCGTCGCCGATCGCTCCGGGCAGCATCGAGGACGACGTGCCCGTCGAGGCGACGATCACGCCCTCGTGCGTGGTTCGCGGCGGGACTGCGGAGATCACGATCCAGACTGAGCCGAAGAACGCGGTCGCGTA
The DNA here is from genome assembly GCA_040905475.1 of Actinomycetota bacterium. Taxonomy (NCBI): domain Bacteria; kingdom Bacillati; phylum Actinomycetota; species Actinomycetota bacterium. The sequence continues at coordinate 59,481 of JBBDRM010000169.1, read as the reverse complement.
CCACGCGGTCTACGCTGGGACGAAGGGTGGCGCTCCGCCTCCGTTCGGGTACGGGTACGGTGGAGACAACAGAGGCCACGCCGATGGCGAAGGGATGTACACGTCGACCTGGGTGGTGCGGATCGACGCGCCCGTCGGGCCGGCACGGGCCGACGTCATCGCGGCCGACGGCGAGAGCTTCGGCTACGACGACCCGCCTTTCTACGTGGCTGCCTCCAGTGCCGGCTGTCCCGGCTGATGGCGCCACGGGCGATCCCGGCGAGGAACCCCTGGTCAGAGCCCTCTCCGGCTAGACCTTGCCCTGATTTGGGTACAAATGGAATAACTCCGTCGCCCGCTCAGGTAATAAAGCGAACATCCCGAAACAAGCGTTGCGGGAATTTCGCTCGAATCGTTGAACTAAGCAGATGTAGGCGTAAGGTCATGTATCGGAGGTATGCAAGTTGCGGTTCAGGGCGCACGTCATCGTCGGTCTTGCAACGGCCTTGTGGCTGGCCGGCATGCAGATGGCCGCCTTCGCCCAGGGGTATCCGGGAGGCGGGAACACTCCGCCGCCCACAGTTGGGGGATCGAAGTTCTTCCCGGGCGACGACAAGCTTCCCCGCACCGGCACCGACCTTCTGGTGATCATCCTGGTCGCTCTCATCATCCTGTTCGTCGGGCTCGCGCTGCATCGACTTTCTCGCCGCGCGAATCCAAGTGACGGCTGATCGTTCCGCCGCTCGAGACGGCGCGCAACCTCCCGCTCCGACGCACTCACGCGTACGCGTTCGAATCGTCCTGCTCGCCGTCGCCGCGCTCACTCTCGTGCTCGCGGGGCTGACGCTGCTCGATGCCATGGCGGTCGCGAACGACCTCCGATCCGGTCGGGTCGCGTTCAAGACGCTGACCGATCAAGGACTCACCGGGGACGGAAAGCTCGCCGTTCAAGCGAAGCGCGGCGCCGTTCTATTTGCCGAAGCCGACCGGCGCGCGCGACGAAGCGTCTTGCTCGGCGGCCTCGGAAGGATCCCGTTCCTCGGCCGGCCGGCCCGGTGGTTGCAGGCAGCTTCGGATACCGCCGCGCGACTCGGCGAAGAAGCAGCGGCTTCCGTGGCGCGCATCGAGCCGCGCTTGAAAGCCTCAGGGGAACCGACCGGCCGGCTCGAGCTGATCTCGCTGGTCGAGAACGAGTTGGCTCGCCTGGGCCGGTTGGTCGGCGACATCCGCCTCCCGTCCACGGGCGGATTCCTGCCGCCGGTGATCGCAGCCGATCGAGAGCTGCGCTGGGATCTCGCCCGGCTCAAGCGAGCGCTCGTCGCCGGCACGGTCACGACGAAGGGGCTGCGGACCTTCCTCGCCGGTCCGAGCACCTACGTGGTGCTCGCTGCGAATAACGCCGAGATGCGCTCCGGCGGGATGGTGCTCCAGGTCGGCGTCCTCCAGGCGTCCGCCGGTCGTGTGCAAGCGGGCGGGTTCCGATCGACGGGTGAGGTCGCGCTCTCCGATCCGGTGCCGCTGCCGCCCGAGTTGGAGTCGCTGTACGGCTGGCTCGATCCCGACACCGAGTGGCGGAACCTCGGTACCTCGCCCAACTTTCCAGGGATCGGACCGGTTTACGCCTCGATGGCCCAGAGGAGCGGCCTGTCCCGGGTGGACGGAGTGCTCCAGATCGACGTGCTCGGCGTTCGCGCGCTGCTCGAAGTGATCGGGCCGATCGAGGTCGACGGACGGCGGTACGATCCTTCCAACGTCGAGAAGCTGATGATGCACGACCTCTACGTCGCGTACGGCGACGAGCAGTTCGAGCGCCGCCACGAATTCTCGCGACTGGCGGCGGAGGCATTCCGTGTGCTGACCGAACGCAGCTCCGATCTCGGAAAGCTCGCCAAGGCGGTGAGTCGCGCGGCCGCGGGCAGGCATCTGCTCGCGTGGTCGGCGCGTCCGGACGAGCAGCGCGCCTGGGAGCGGCTTGGCATGGACGGGAGGCTCGAGCGCGACGGCTTCATGGCGACGGTTCAGAACCACGGCGGGAACAAGCTGGACTGGTACGTGCGATCCTCGGTCGAGCTGGCGGTCGAGCGGCCGGAAGGCCGATTCCGGCGCGTTCGCGCCAAGATCCGGATCGAAAACTTGACGCCGCCCGGCGAGCCTCCCTACGTGGCGGGCAACGGCGTCATCGTTCCGAAGAACGTCTACCGTGCGTTCGTGGCGATCTACCTTCCCGGGTGGGCGACGAACGTCGAGCTCGTCGGCCGCGAGGCGCTCGTGATAGGAACCGACGGCCCGATGCGCGTGGTGGCTACGCGGCTGGACATCCGGCGTGCGCGCTCGGAAGTCGTTGAAGTCGTCTTTTCGGTGCCGCCGGGTATGGACCGGATCGTGGTGCTTCCGTCCGCGCGTTCCGTCCCGGTCCCGTTCCGCATCGGCGATCGCACGGTCGACGACTCGGCTAAGCGTGCCTTGACCGTCTAGCGCGTCATGAGGATCAAGACGGTGGATGTCCGGGCCGGCACAGGGAGTGCCTCCGCTCACCGCAAGAGCGTGATGCCCCGACAGATCGCCAGCTTCCTCCTGGCGTTTCTCATCGGTGCTGTGCCGGTCGCTTCGGTGCAGACCACCTCGCAGCCCAGCTCCGCGCCGCCCACACTCGCACGGCTCGAAGTCCGGATATCCACGACGTCGCCGTCGACCCAGGTGACGCTGCGGCCGGGGCGCATCGCCGCCCAGCGCGCCGTGACGGTGCCCGACGACGTGAGGGTCACGGAGCTGGTCGACGGCTGGGTGCTCAGCACGCCCGGGGGGCAGCTTCGCACCGTGGTGGTGAGCGCCGTTTTCGAGGAGCCTACCCGCGCGTCCAGAATCACGGTGGCGGTTCGCAAAAGCCACGCCGGCGAGACGGACGTGGAAGTGCGAAACACGTCCGCCAAGTCGTTCCTGGCCGCGCGACTCCAGAACGCCCTACCGCGATCCACTACCGGAACCAAGACGCGCGACGGGCTGACCGCGGTGCTGGCCCGGACACGCGCGCAGGTTTTCGGCTCGGCGGATCCTGCCATGGTTCAGGGGGATACCCAACGACTCGTCCTCGCCGCGTACTACCCCTGGTACGCAGGAGCGAAGTACACCCATCCGCAGTTCGCCGACCGTCCCGCAGAGGGCCGCAGCACCGCGACGTCGGCCGGCGTGCTATCGATGACGCAGCAAGCCCGGCGAGCGGGGGTCGACGGCTTCATCGTCTCGTGGCAAGGCGAAGAGTTCTCGGGCAGGAGCTTCGATCTGGCCCTGGCGGCTGCCGGGCAAACCGGCGGCGTCGTCACTCCGTATCTCGAGATGCTGGCCGCGAAGGCGCCCGGCGACACCGGAGGCAAGGCCAATCCGCTCGTCGTGCTCCAGTGGCTGAAGGACACGCTGAGGCGGGCCGACAGCCCGGCCTTCCTGCGCTCCGGTGGCGTGCCGGTCGTCTTCGTCTGGCAGATGCGCCAGCTGACCCGGATCGGCTGGACGAACGTCCTGGGGGAGCTCGCCAGGGAAGGGAAGCGTGTCCGGCTCGTCGGCGACGCCGGAAGCTCGTATGGAATGGTGCAGTGGGGCGTCCAGGAATACAACCCGAATTTCCTGTCGGCGGCCAATCTTGCGCGGCACTACCGCGACATGATGCTCGACACGAAACTTCTCGCGACGTCGGACGCCACTGCTCCCCACCTGTACGTCGCGACGGTTTCTCCGGGCTACGACGACTCGAAGGTCCCCGACCCTAATCGCACGGATCCCGTCGTGCCGCGAGGCGCCGCAGGGGAGCGGTATCTGGCTTCATGGGAGGCCGCGCTGGGAGCCGAGCCCGACTGGGTGATGATCACCACCTGGAACGAGTGGTTCGAGGGCACGGCCATCGAACCCAGTATCGGCCACGGCGATCTCGCGCTCCGTCAGACCGCCGAACTGGCCGCGCGGTTTCGCCGGATAGGGCGCCCGAACGGTTGACCCCTTCCTCCTGCCCGGCCAGAATGGCGTCCTCTCCAGAGCCCGAGACGAGGGCAGCATGAGCGGAAACGCCAGAGAATCGATGCGGACGTACTGGGACGAGGCCGCCAGAACCAACGCGGCCTGGTACGTCGATACCAGCCTGAGCTTCGACGACCCCGATCTCGACCGGTTCTTCGAGACCGGCCGAACGGTCGTTTCCGCGGCGCTGGACGACGCGCCGGTGGATCCGCCGGGCCGCACCCTCGCCGTCGAGATCGGCGCGGGACTCGGACGCATCTGCCGCGCGCTGTCGGAACGGTTCGACCGCATTATCGGCCTCGACATCTCCGAGGAGATGGTGCGCCGGGCGAAGGAGTTGGTGCCCGAGCCGCGCATCGCCTTCGAGGTCTCGAGCGGATCCGATCTCGGTTCGGTCTCCGACGCAACCGCGGATCTCGTGCTCACGTTCACCGTCTTCCAGCACATCCCCGACGTGAGCGTGATCGAGGGATACGTGCGAGAGGCCGGGCGCGTTCTGAAACCCGGCGGCGTGTTCGTGTTCCAGTGGAACAACACGCCCGGCGCGCGACGATGGGCGCTCAAGCGGAGGATGCTGGGATTCCTGCAGCGAACCGGCTTGCGGTCGGAGCGCTACAAACGCAACGCGCCGGAGTTCCTCGGCAGCCGCGTGCCGCTCGATCGCATGCGCGGCGCGCTGACCGCCGGCGGGATGGATCTCCGCGACACCAAGGGCCTCGACACGCTGTACGCGTGGGCGTGGGCGGTGAAGCGATGAGGAAGCGTGAGCTCGCGAAGTCCGCGGTGCGCAACGGCGTCCCGCTCGCGATGGCCGGCGCGGCGCTGCGGCCCGGCGCCTCGCGTCTGCAACGCGCCGGCGCGCTCGGCGCGCTGCTCGGATTCTGGAGCGTCATCTACGCGCGCTACCGCAAGAGCGGCGTGGCGCAGACCCATCATGAACGCGAGCTGCTCAAGGGTGTTTCGTGGGAAGCGTTCTGGCGGCACTACAACGAGCGCGTCCCCACGATCGAAGAAGAGTTCGAGATGTGGGGCGCGTATCACCAGCACCGCCACGAGATGCGCTACGACCTCGTCGCCGACGAGGTACGAAAGCACCTGCCGCCGGGCGGTCGCGTGCTCGACATCGGCTGCGGGAGCGCATTGGTCGCCGACCGGATCCGCGACATGGATGCGACCTATGTGGGCTTCGACTTCGGCGGTCACCACATCGAGTACGCGGCGAAGAAGTACGCGGACATCACCGACCGCAAGCTCGGCACCGTGTTCGCCCGCGGCGACGCGCAGCAGATGCCGTTCACGGATTCCAGCGCGGATGTCGTGGTTTTCAGCGAAGTCATCGAGCACCTCCTTCAGCCGGAGCTCGCCGTGTGGGAGATCGCCCGCGTCCTCAAACCGGGCGGCGTGCTCGTGATGACGACGAACAACGCATCCGAAGTGCCGTTGCGGTCGCCGCTGTCGCACCTGTTCGCCTGGCTCGAGAAGGCGTTCGGCGCCGAGCATCCGAAGCTGATCTCGCTGCGGCCGTGGGTATGGCCGTGGCCGGTCGACCGGGATCTGCTGCCCGAGGGATCCCCGGACGTCTACCTTCCGCACACACATCACATCATGGGCGAGACCCGCGCGATGTTCGGCGCCGCCGGACTCGACACGTTCGAGTGGTCGACGTTCGAGTTCCCACCACCGCAGGCCGCCTCCGCGCAATGGCTCGACAAGCGAGGCGCGCCGGGACGCAAAGCCGTGGACGCGATCGAGTGGGCGGCGCAGCGAACGCCGCTCGTGTGGCGGCTCGGCTGTCACGTGTTCATGCGCGCCCGCAAGGTGTCCGACCCCGTCTCGCCCACGCCGCCTCCAGGCGTGTGGCCGGGACCCTTCTCGGGCGGCAACTAGGCGGCTGAAAGAACGCGGCTCCCGGTCTCCCGGAAGCCGCGCTGGAGCATCCCTCGCAGGTCTATAGGTCGCGAGCCCAAGTGATCTGACCGGCCGGAACGCCTCCCGGCGGGCAGTTCCGGTACAGGCGCGTGAAGATGTTTCCCCCGCCGACGAAATCGTTCTCGCTCATCAATCCGCCGTCGCTGATCAGGAACGGCGTGGCGGTCGGGAAGGTCGTGATCGGTGCGCTCCACGTCTCGCTGAGCACCTTGGTCGCACCAGTCGCCGTGCTGGTCAGCGTCACGGTCACCGAGAGGCTGAGGTCCTGCATGATCGGGTTCTCGCCGTCGCCGTCGCAACCTCCGAGCGTGTCAGACCCCCCGACGGCGGTGACGTCGGCCATGTAGGTGCCTTGGTTGTCGCCCATGCACGAACCCTTGGCGACGATCGTCCACTGGTTCGCGCCCGGGCCGGGTGGGTTGGGGATGATCGTAACGACACCCGCGGCGTTGCACACGATCTGGCCCGCCGCCATCGCCGGCGCGGCCGGCCCGAACGTACCCAGCAGCGCTCCCGCGAGCGTGATCGCCGCGAAGTGGCGCCTGGATCCCCCGAAGATGGTTCTCCTCACCTGGATCGCCTCCCTGGTCGAGACCGACTCCCAGCCGAAGGGGCCAAAAGCGGTCGAGTCACCCCGAGCCGGGTTAATAGGGATGATTCGCTATATCCGGGCGGGTTCCTGCCGGCGGAGAAAAGACTTAGAGCACGGCCCGGCGGCTGCGGAGGCTGCCGCCAGCGAGGGAGACCAGGCCGACGGCGTCTCCGGCTGCCAGCTGGCCCAGGCGGGCAAGACGCGACCGCCCCGGCTTCCGTCCGGCCTGCCGCCAGCGAGCCGCCAGCCACGGCAGGGCGGCCAGGGCCGGCCAAGGCTTCCGGCTGATAAGACCGGCGACCCCACCGGCGAGGGCCAGGTCGAACAAGGCGGTGTCCCATGAGAGGAAGACGCCGAGCCGCATCGCGCGACGCAGTCCGGGGGCGCGTCGCACGAGATCGGGGAACAGCCGGAGCCGGCGCCGCTCGGCGAGCCAATCCGCGAACGTACCCGGATGGACCCGGTGATGGACGAGGGCCGCGGGACGGTATGCCGTCGTACCGCCGCCGGCGATCAGACGCCAGCCGAGCTCCGCGTCCTCGCCGAAATGCGCTCGCGTCCCGGTCGGAGCGTCCGGCCTGCCGGCCGCGAATCCGCCGAGTCGTTCGAAGGTCTCTCGACGCCATCCGATGTTGCAGGTCTCGTAGAGCTGTGTCGCGGCGGTGATCCAAACCGTGCGCGCCCAGGGTCCGGCACCGGCCTGTTCCGACGGCCGCGGGAGCGTCCGCCCTTGGACGACGTCCGCGTCACGTAACCCGCCCGCGATCGCGTCGAGCCACCCCGGGGTCGGCAGACAGTCGTCGTCGGTGAATGCGAAAGCCGGCGCGCGTGTGAGCGAGACGGCGAGGTTCCGTGTGGCGGCCGGGCCGCGGTTTCCTTCCGCGCGGACCGAGAGCATGCGGAGCGGGGTCGCCGATGCGAGCCGGCGCAATACCTCCCACGTTTCGTCGGTCGACGCGTCGTCCACGACGACCACCTCGAAGTGCGCCGGCTCGAGGGTTTGCGCTTCGAGAGATGCGATCAGCTCGGGCAGGAACGCGGCGCGGTCGTGGGTCGGCACGATGACCGAGATCGACGGCGTCCCGGCGCCGTCCCATGCCTGGCTTTGGACGCGTTCGGTCATCGGCTCACCGCAGCGCAAGTCGTCGATCGGGCGGATGGCCCGTTGCGAATCGCCCGGCCGCGGCGACGTGCCATTCCTCCACGATGTCGGCGTACCGATCGAGGCTGAGCTCGGCCGAGGCGCGCAGACCGCCGGCGACGAGGCGCTCGCGCAGCGACGGATCTTCGGCCAGACGGCGGATCGCGCCGGCCGTCGCCGCGGCGTCCTCCGCGGGGACGATCAACGAGTTCACGCCGTCGAGAAGGTACTCGCCCGACCCTCCCGTGCCGGTCCCGACCACCGGGGTCCCGCAGGCCATCGCCTCGAGCGGCACGAGTCCGAGCGGCTCCTCCCAGATCACCGGGAAGACGAACACATCGGCGGCTGCGTATCGGTCGCGGAGCTCGCGCCGGTCGGCCACTCCGAAGGTCACGCGATCGGTGAGCCCGAGCCGCGCGACCTGCGCTCGCAGCAGCTCGGCGTAGCGCTCGTCGCCGCGGCCGACGATGTCGAGGGTTGCCTCCTCGGGCAACAGCGCCAGCGCGTCTATCAGCACGTGGATGCCTTTGCGCTCGTCGAGGCGACCGACGTGGAGGAGCTTCCAGCGCCACGGGCGGGGCAGAGGCGGCTCGACCGGCAAAGGGAACTCGTCCGTGTTGATCCCGCAGTAGACGACCCCGGCGGTCTTCGGCGAGGCCCAGCGCGATTTCCGCTCGACGCTGCGGCGGATCATCTCGCTGATGTAGCAGAAGGCGGCGTGCTCGCCCAGATCGGGGAGCGCGGTCGGAACGCCGGCCAGCCGGCGGGCGGCGCGTCCGAGCAACCGGCGACCGTCGAACGTCCGCATCCATGGGTCGATGTTGGGCGCGTACCAGGGCCACTCGTCGAGGAGCATCAGCACGAGTGGGATGCGTCGTTCGACGACCGTCGTGAGGAGGCCGAGCGACATGGCTCCCATGTTCCACGCCGAAACCACGTCGGGCTTGGTGCGCGCGATCG